>NZ_DATHXO010000436.1:0-2628 GCF_035459645.1 Schnuerera sp. | reverse complement strand
ATATAGGTGAAGTATATATAAATACATGTGATTATGATAAAGCTAAAAAACATATAGAGGAAGCTAGATCTATTGCTGTAGAAACTAAGGATACTAATCTAATGTTTTTAACCAATATAAACTTAGGTTTAATTTATTTATTAACTGGTGATTACGAGTATAGTTATAATTGTTATACCATGCTAAAAGAAGTATATGCTCAAAATTCAAACTATAGTTTTGAAGTTATTAGTCAATATTATAATTTTATTGGAGAATTTTATTATAGTTTTGGAAAATGGGATGAAGCCTTAAAGTACTCTAACAAAGCTATAGAACTTTGTAAAGACTATAATAATACAGAATATTTAATGTCTAAAACGAGGATATTACTTATAGATTATTTAAGAGATGGAAAATATGATAATAAAGCTATGGAAGATATAAGGACTGAATTTAGCAATATTGATCTAAAATTTCAAAGAAGAACCAATTTATTACAACTGGGTATTTTGGCTTTGTTAAAAGGAGATTATAAATATGTTGCTCATATACTCAAAGAAGATAATCAGCTTAAAAAGGGTTATAAGGCACCAAGTTTAGAATATATTAGAAAAATATTATTATATAGTATAATTCAGGATGAAGATAGTTATGAGAATATGATAAAACTAGAAGAGGATATGAAAAAATATAATTTACTGCATTTAGATATATTTGCAAATAGTTTAATAGGATTTAACCTTGCTAAAAATAAAAGGTATTATCAAGCTCTAAACTATTTATTAGAATCTTTAGACCTAATATATAGGATTATTAAAAATGTACCACAAAGGGATTTGCAAATTAGCTTTATTAAAAGTCAAAGAACTGATGACATAAAGAGAAAGATGTCAGAAGTAGTTTTTAATATTTTCAATCAGAAATTAGATTGTATATGTATAGATGATTTAAATTCAGAAGAACCTATTGAAAAATATTTTGACTATAATTCTTTATTTAGTTTTATGGATGATAGTCAATTTGCAAAAATAACAGAAATAAATTATTTATATGAAGAAACAAAAGGCATATTTAGCATAGAAGATTTAGTAAAAAGTTTAACGGATAATTACAAATATAATTTAAAACTCATTTTAAAGTATATAGCAAAGAAGACTTTTGCTAAAAGAGGATATATATTAATATACGATGAGGATACTAACAAATATATTCCTATTATAAGTTTAAATGGCAATTCAAACTGGAAACCTAATGAAAATTTATTGGCTTTAGCTAATAGATATGAGAATGGTGTTTTAATAAGTAGTAGTTTAGGTAGTAATATAATTGGATTACATAAGGAATTTTTAGCTAAAGATACTAGAGCATTAATATGTATCCCTATTGCAGCTCCATCCACTGTTACTTATCCTATTAAAGAGGAAAGAAGAAAAAGTCAAATCCAATATAATAGAAAAAATGATGGTTATATTTACTTGGAAACTGGAAGGATATTTAATAGATTTGATAAAGAAAGACATAAATTGGCTAGTACTTTAACTAGATTATTATATATTAATATTGAAAATTATAAATTGAAAACATTATCTAGCATAGATAAATTAACTGGTACCTATACGAGAAAGTATTTTGAAAATGAGTTTAATAGAATACTTATTGAAAACAAGAAGAAAAATGAATCTTTTGCGGTTATGATGATGGATTTAGATAGATTTAAAAATATAAATGATACTTATGGGCATAGAAAAGGAGATCAAGTTCTGCAAAAGATTGGCACTATTTTATCTAATAGTACTAGAAATACAGATACAGTAGCTAGATATGGTGGAGAAGAGTTTATTATAATCCTTAAAAATATTAAAGAACAAGAATCGAAGAATATAGGAGAAAAAATCAGAGAAAGAATTGAAAAATTAAACATTTCAGGTGTAGATAGTCCTATTACTGTTAGTATTGGTATATCCATGTTTCCAAAGCATAGTCAATTTAAAGAAGAATTAATAGAAAAAGCTGACCAAGCTTTATATTGTGCTAAAGAAAAAGGAAGGAATAGAGTAGTAGTATGGAATGCAGAGTTAGCAAATACTTTAAATAGAGTGGATAGATTGGCAGGGATTCTATCTGGAAATATAAATACAGATCAGAGGAATATTCTAGCCATATTAGATATTATCGATATAGCAAAACAAAATATAAGTAATAAAGAAAAGAAATTTGCATTTTTAGGTAGGGTTATAGAGATATTGGAGGCGGAAAATTGTGCTTTTATAGAAATAAATTCTAATAAGGAGTCTTCAAATATTTATGCAAGATCTAGATTAAATTTAAATTGGATAGATCCTGATTTTATTAATAATAATATAGTGGATAGAGTTATTAATAAAAGAGAAGGTGAGTTTTTAATTGATTGGGAAAGTGTAAATGAGATTAATCTAGGGTTAAATACACCTAATTGGCAATCAATCATTGCAATACCTTTGATTTTAAAAGAACAAATAAAAGCTGTAGTGTATATTACAGTACCAATAAAAGAAAAAGAGTTTGATTATGATAACTATAATTTAGCTAAAGTATTATGCGATATTTTTTCCACTATAATATAGATTTATATAAATTTTATTAAGTAAGTAGTATAAAATTTGATAT
>NZ_DATHXO010000435.1:0-3472 GCF_035459645.1 Schnuerera sp. | reverse complement strand
ACTGAAAAGGATTTAATGGATAATATTGATAAGGATATGTGGTCTAAGGCACATCATTTATTGATCTTTCATGGTCGTAGAGTTTGTAAAGCCAGAAGACCTTTATGTGGGAAATGTCCATTAAAGGATTACTGTATTTACTATAAAGAAGAAGTTAATAAATAAGGAAAGGGCTGTTAGTATGAAACAGTTGGAAAAATTAAAAGATGATTTGATATTTTCCTTAGACATAGGTACAAGAACAATAATCGGAATTGTAGGAACCTATACAAAAGATGGATATTTTAATATATTGGATTATTCTATTAAAGAACATAGTAAAAGAAACATGTATGATGGACAAATTCATGATATTTATGGAGTAACTAAAGTTGTTAAAGAGATAAAAGAAGAATTGGAAGAAAAACTAGGGACAAGCTTAAAAAAAGTTTCAATAGCAGCTGCTGGAAGGGCTTTAAAAACTTGTAAAGTTAAAGTAGACAAGGAGATAGAAGGCAATCCTGAAATTAATAGGAACATGGTAGAAGTTTTAGAATTAGAAGCTATACAAAAAGCTCAAGAAATAATTAATAATAATGAAAATCAGAATAAATTTAAATATTATAATATTGGTTATACAGTTCTTAATTATTATCTGGATGATAATGTGATGAATAAATTAGAAGGACATAGAGGAGATAAAATAGGAGTAAAACTATTAGCAACATTTTTACCTCAGATGGTTATTGAAGGGTTATATTCAGTTATATCAAAGGCTGGTCTTGAAGTTGGCAATATTACTTTAGAACCAATAGCTGCTATAAATGTAGCTATAAAAGAGGAACTAAGATTGTTGAATTTAGTATTAGTAGATATAGGAGCAGGAACATCCGATATTGCCATAACTAAAGATGGTAAAATAATGGCATATGCTATGACTTCAAAAGCTGGGGATGAAATAACGGAAGCCTTATCTAAAAAGTACTTATTAGATTTTAATTATGGAGAAAAATTGAAGGTAAAGCTTAGTTCTCAAGAAACCCATGAATTTGTTGATATAGTAGGCATACAACATAAATTGACTACAAAGGAAATAGTTGAGAGTATATATGAAACTATGGAAGATATAGCTAAGGAAATAGTAGAAAAAATTATTGAGTTCAATGGTAAAGCGCCGAGTGCTGTATTTTTAATAGGTGGTAGTAGTCAAATGCCTGGGCTAAAAAATTGCATAGCTGAAAAATTAGGCTTACCTAAGGAAAGAGTATCTATTCGAGACACCAGTTTTATTGAAAAATTGGAAGGTGTAGAATCTAATATTAATGGACCAGATATTGTAACACCAGTAGGTATAGCTTTGGAGGGAGCTACCCAAAGATATAAAAACTTTCTTCAAATTACTTTTAATGGAGAAGAGATCCGCATATTCAATACAGAAAAGGTAAAAGTCTCTGATATTCTTGTATTAACTGGTTATAATCCAAGGGATTTAATACCTAAATTAGGTGAAAAATTTATATATTTTTTGGATGGTGAAAAGCAAGTTGTTATGGGGAAAGAAGGGAAACCTGCTCAGATATACATAAATAGTCAGGAGGGAAACTTAAACTCTTTTTTAAAAGACGGAGATATTGTAAAAATTATCAAAGCAACTCAGGGAGAAAGTAGAAGTCCTTATTTATCTGAATGTATTGCTACAGAGAAAATGGTAAATTATAATAATAAGCTGGTAAATCTTATTAAAGAAATAAAAATAAATAACAATAAAGTTGAAAATAATCCCATATTGATGGATGGGGATAGGATAGATATTTTAGAGATTAGAACGATGAAGGATTTTTTACAAATTTTAGATGAAAAAATAAACATTTCTAATATTTTAGTTAATGGTAAAAAGGTTAACTATGATACAATATTGAGAGAAAATGATGTTATCAGTGTTGTACAAAATAAAATCATAAAGCTAACTATTAACGAAGAAGAGAAAACAATAGAGTATAATAAAGATATATTTATGTTTGTTGATATATTCGACTATATAGATTTTGATTTATCAAAACCAAGAGGGAATTTAATTCTTAAACTAAATGGAGAAGAAGCGGAATATATGGCCTCTTTAAAAAATGGAGACGAAATAGAAATATATTGGAGTAAATAGTATTGTAATAAAAGAAAATACATATATTTATTAATAGAATATAAAATTTATATTATGGAGGCCAGTATGAAAGGTACTAATAAAAAAACTAAAATAATACTAATTTTAATAATTATTTTCCTTGCAATCATTTTATCTTTAGGTTTCTATGGATATTTTAAAGTATTGAATACAGATCTTATATATGATGGGATTAAAATAGAAGATTACGACATATCCTTTATGTCCAAAGGAGAAGCTTTGAATTTTATTAAAGATAAAAAAGAGGAAGAATTAAACAATAAGAATATGGAACTTATCTATATGGACAAAATCTATAGATTTGGATTAAAAGAATTAGGATTTCAATATGATTATGAAGAAGCTATAAATAAAGCCTATTCCATAGGAAGAGAAGGCAATTTAATTATTAGAATTAAAGACATAATCAATACTAAAAGAAAGGGAGTAGAAATTACTTTAGATTCACATTTTAATATAGAGAATATTAATAATATTGTAGATAATATAAGTCAAGATATAAATATAGAAGCAAAAGATGCAGAGTTCTATTTTAACAATGGGAATATATCTACTACAGATGAGATTATAGGTAAGACTGTGAATAAAGAGAAATTAAGTCAAGCAATTTCTAATAATATTTATACTTTAGAAAAAGTCCAAATCCCAGTGGAAGATATAGTACCTAATGTATCTAAAAGTATGTTATCTAGGATCAATGGTGTTATTGGAGAGTATTCAACATCCTTTAAAGGGAGTAGTCAAAATAGAAAAGAAAACATTAGGTTATCTGCTGAATCTGTAAAAGGTAAAATTTTAATGCCTGGCGAAACCATGTCTTTCAATGAAACTACTGGGCCAAGGGATAAAAAATTTGGATATAAAGAAGCGAGTGTAATAATAGCTGGCGAGTTCACCCCGGATGTAGGAGGAGGAGTATGTCAGACCTCTACTACCCTATATAATTCTTTACTATTAGCGGATGTAACAATTTTAGAAAGGTCTCCTCATTCAATACCAGCAAAGTATGTCCAATTTGGTCAAGATGCAGCAGTTGCTTATGGGTTTTTGGATTTAAAATTTAGAAATGATTTTGATTTTCCATTATATTTTCACAGCAAAATAGTAGGAGAACGGGTTTATTTCTATATATATGGTGATAGAAAATCAAGAGATTATTCTGTAAAAATTGAATCTGAAATTGTGGAAACAATTTCAGTTGAAGAAGAAACTATTTTAGATAAAACTTTAGAACCAGGCAGCAAGATTTTGGTTCAACAGGGAAGGACTGGATATAGGGTTAATACTTATAAATCCATAGTAAAAAATGGGAAG
>NZ_DATHXO010000434.1:0-4372 GCF_035459645.1 Schnuerera sp. | reverse complement strand
CATCTAATGATATAAGAATAAGTTTATTGTTATTTGTCTTCAATTTTTCCAATGGTTCTATATATGAGTTAAATATTCTAGGGGTTATAATTATAAATGTGGTAAAGCTATTTCTTTTATTAACAATTTCGTTGATTAAAGTTTCAAACTCAACTGCTACTCCATAAGATACTCTTCCTAAAGAATTTAATACATATTCATAATTATTGGAATAAATATCATCTATTTTATATCCACCATAAGAATTATTTACAAAACTATAAGGAATATTGTTTTGTTCTAATTCTTCTACAATTCCTCTACATAAAGAGATGCAAGTTTCAATTTCATCTTTTTCAATGTTTGACCAAAAAGGTTTAGCAGACTCAACATTTAATATGATATTTACTGAATGTTCTGTAGTAAAATCGAAATTTTTAACCATCAAATTCCCATATTTTAAAGATGAAGGCCAATGAATATGTTTTTCTGGTTCATTACCTGTATATTCCCTTATACCTACAGTCATTAAAGGATCGTCTATTATCCATCTTTTAACAGATATTTGTCCATAGTAACTTCCATATAATACTAAATTCTTATCTAAATCTAAAGGCTTAGGTAGTACTACTAATTCATGTAAATAATTTTCAGTAATAGAAGATGTATTTAATCCAATAAAATCCCCTACTTTCAAATCTACATTTCTAAAAATAAAACAACCTCTTTTATTGCCAAAAAAAGAATAAATCCGTTTCACCCTTTGATAAGGCATTACAAACAAAGTAGTAGTAAATTCAAAATAATCCCCTATCTTCTCCTTATCTACATTTCCAGAATAATCAAGAACTGTTGGAAATCTTTCCGTTATTCTTAAGTAGGTTACTGGAAAAGGCTTTTTATTCTCAATTACAGTATTTACTTCAAAAAATTCCCCTATTTCTATCATATTCTTAGATAATGTTCGTCTATATTTTAAATTTTTTAAACCATATTTCATGCTAAGCTTATTGAAACCAAAGATCAAAGCTACCAATGTAATAAATAACCAAAGCATATTTATTCTATATCCTTTCTAAAGGCACTTCTTTTGTAGTAAGTATCTTTTCTATTAGCCTTTCATTGTCTTCCATTTTATTTCTACCTTTAATAATTATCCTATGGTTTAATACTTTAGGTGCCATAGCTTTAACATCCTCTGGTATAATATAATCCCTTCCATTGATAGCAGCATAGGCTTGACATGCTTTAAAAAGTGCTATTGTCCCACGAGGACTAACTCCCAATTGTATTTCCCCTATATTTCTGGTTTCTTCTATTAAATCAATAATATAATTCATTACATCCTTAGAACAATCTACATTGTTTACATTTCCAAATAGATAATCAAGTTCTTCTTCTGTAATAATACTCTCCAAATCATCTATAGATTTTTTTAAATTATTGTAGATTATTTCCTTTTCTTCCTCTTTAGTTGGATAGCCTATTTTAATACGCATAAAAAACCTATCCAATTGTGCCTCCGGTAATGGAAAGGTTCCATAGGATTCTATTGGATTTTGAGTAGCTAAAACCATAAAGGGTTTGTTAAGTATTCTAGTTTCACCATCTACTGTGACTTGTCCTTCTTCCATAGCTTCCAATAAACTGGATTGAGTTCTAGGAGTAGCTCTATTTATTTCATCAGCTAATACTATATTTGAAAATAAAGGACCTTTTCTAAATAGAAAATCTCCTAACTTTTGATTATAGTAGTTGATCCCCATAATATCAGAAGGAAGCAAATCAGGTGTAAATTGAATTCTTTTAAAAGGTAAACCTAAGGTTTTAGAAAAGGCTTTAACCATCATGGTTTTCCCCATGCCTGGAAGATCCTCTAATAATATATGGCCTTTAGATAAAAAAGTAACTATAATAAGCTCAATTACATCTTTTTTACCTATTACAACTTGAGATATATTATCCACTACTTTTTCCTTAAAAAGTACAAATTTTTTCATTTCATCTCCCCTTTACTTTTTTAATTCTTTTTTATAATAATATATTATAATAAAAAATATCTCAACTAAAATATAAAAAGGTCGGATTATCCGACCTCTTTATAAGCTCAAGCCTTTTTCAAAAGCTTTGATATTTACGTTGTGAACCTTATCAGGTAAATTTTCCTTAATTAATTCTACCCAATCAATATTTTCAAGCCCCAAAGCTTTTACCATGGAACCTAACATAACTATATTTTGAGACCGAGGCTCCCCTAGTTCTTCTGCTATTTTCCTTGCCTCTATAATTTTTATATTTTCTACCTTATTCTTAAGATTATCTAGAACTCCTTCAGGATATTCGGCAAATCCTGAAAGTACTGGCAACGGATAAATTTCCTCATCATTGACTATCAGAGTCCCATTCTTCTTTAATTGTTCTATATATCTAGCTGCTTCTAATTTTTCAAAGGCTACAAGTATGTCTGCTCCGCCTTTATCTATAGATGGAGAATATACCTTTTCTCCAAATTTAATTTGAGTTGTCACACTTCCACCTCTTTGGGACATTCCATGGATTTCTGACATTTTAACATCATATCCTTCTTTTACAAATCCTTGAGAAAGGATTTTTGAGACAAGTATGGTTCCTTGTCCTCCTACTCCAACTAAAAGTAAACTTTTTACCACAGGATCACCTACTTTCTCCATTAAATTCTATAGCCTTAAAAGGACAAACTTGAAGACAAACTGTACAACCATTACATTGAGTTGTATCTATGCTAATTGTACCATCTTTAAAAGAAATGGCAGGACATCCAATCCTTAAGCAAGTCTTACATTGGGTACATTTTTCTTGGTTTACTTCACAATAAAGTCCCTTTCTTTCTTTTTGAACTTCTTTAATCAAAGCACAAGGTTGTTTAGCAATAATTACAAAAGGTTCTTCAGCTTCATAAGCATCTTTAACTGCTTTTTTAGTCTCATCTAGTTTATAAGGATCTACGACTCTAATGTTTTCATCCTTAATTCCAATTGCTTTAACTACCTTTTCAATATCTACCATAGGTGTTTCTTGTCCTATTATATTTTTACCTGTACCAGGGTTTTCTTGATGGCCTGTCATAGCAGTAATTCTATTATCTAATATTACAGTAACCATATTAGTTCCATTATAAATTCCATCAATTAAACCTGTAATTCCTGAATGGAAAAAGGTAGAATCTCCTATAAATCCAAATACTTTCTTATCTCTATTAGCCATCTGATTTACTCTATCGAAACCAATGCCTCCTGTAATCCCTGCACCCATACATATAACTGTATCCCCTACTCCGAGAGGTGGTGCCATCCCTAAAGTATAGCATCCAATATCGCTTGTCGAAATTATTTTATCTTTATATTTACTTACTTCATAAAATATGCCTCTATGAGGACATCCAGCACATAGTGCAGGAGGCCTTGCTGGTACATCTATATCTATTTCATAGCTTTCGTTATCTTTTCCTTTAAATATAGCTTTTTTAATAATTTCTGGACTTAATTCTCCACATATTGGTATAAGCTCTTTCCCAATACAATCGATTCCCATGGCTTTTACAAAATTTTCTATATAGGGTTCATTTTCTTCTATTATATATAATTTTTCTACTTCTTCTGCAAATTCTCTTATTAATTTATCTGGGAGAGGATAAGTAAAACCTATCTTTAAATAAGATGCACTGTCACCAAAAACTTCCTTAGCATGTAGATAAGATATACCACTTGTAATAACGCCAATTTTCTTATCATTATATTCAATATTATTTAAACAAGTTGTATTTGAATACTCCTTCAACTTCGGAAGCCTTTCTGTTTCCATTTCTATATGTTTAACTTTTGAATTAGCTGGAACCATTATATACTTTTTAATATCTTTAGTATATTCCTTGATTCCTACTTCCTTCCTATCCTTTAATTCTACCAAGCCTTTACTATGGCAAACCCTAGTAGTTATTCTAAATAAAACAGGAGTATCATATTTTTCACTGATTTCAAAAGCCTCTTTGATAAAATCTTTACATTCTTGACTATCAGCTGGTTCTACCATAGCAACTTTTGCATGGGGAGCATATAACCTATTGTCCTGTTCATTTTGAGAACTATGCATCCCTGGTTCATCAGCGGTAACTATTACTAGTCCACCATTTACACCCTCATATGCCATTGTAAACATAGGATCTGCTGCTACATTTAATCCAACATGTTTCATAGCTACCAAAGATCTAGCCCCTGCAATAGAAGCACCACTTCCAACTTCTAATGCCACTTTTTCATTGGTTGACCACTCTGAACGTATTTCTTCATATTGAGAAACGTTTTCAAGAATTTCGGTGCTTGGAGTCCCAGGGTAAGCACAAGCTACCAAGCATCCT
>NZ_DATHXO010000433.1:0-1686 GCF_035459645.1 Schnuerera sp. | reverse complement strand
CTATAATGTGCCCTGCCCGAAGTATTTGTTGCCATAACCTTTACTGTATTTTCATATTTATTGAGGAGCTCTTTTGGATAAATATCTTTTAAAATTTCTTCATACTCGATCAGCATATATAGCCCCTGAGTGTTTATAACCATATCAACCAATCTATCATATAATCCTTCTAACTCATATAGTTTATCGATTCCTCTATAAGGAGATAATTTACTAAATATTATTTCTCTCTTTTCCAGCCATTCTTTATCTGTATAAATTGATTTTAGCTCTTTATATAATTCTATATTCCCCTGATTATAGTTTAATACTAATGACCATAGTTCTTCTTCATATAATCTCTGTTCTCCAATTTGTTTGTATAAGTTCTTTAACTTCAAACTATAATTGAGTACAATTCCTGGAAAAACCATTTCTTTATCTTTACCTTCCTTAAGTAGGGAAATTGCCATATCATAATCTTTTTTATTAATGCAAATATCAATATAATATTTTCTAACCTCATTAACTTCCAGATTTTGTCTGCAATATTCTTCAATTATATTTTGATTTACTTTTCTTTCCTCCATAATATTTATACGCCGTAATACCATTTCCCCAAGACTATAACTATTGAACCATGAATTGTCCTCTTTTTTATATTCTTTTATCTTCTTATCAAGAAATATAACCTTTTCTTCCATAAATTCTTCTTCTTTAAAATCATCAAAAATAATCTGCTCTATATAATCCTCCATATAATCTATAACTGAACCATCCAAATGATCACTAAACCAATTAAAGATTTCTCTTTTAAGTTTAATATCACATTTATATAGTATCTCTTGCCATATATCTAGACAACTGTTGGCTATTTGACCAGTTCCACCATCTGAATCATCCATATCTTGATTTGCAACTTTAATAAATATATAATTAGTAAGTTCAAAGGCCTCTGTCAGTTGATTATTATCTAGCATTGCTTGTATATCATTATCTAGAATTTCTTCAAGTTCTGATATGAAGCTCCAGGCATTTTTATAATCAACAAAATCATGATATCCTGCATATCTCCTAAAAATATTATTTATTTGATTTTTATAACGTTTCATATCTGTTGGTGAAATATCACACTGTAATTTACTTTTAAATCTATTTAATAATTTTTCATCATTTTTCAGAATATCGATCAAAAAATCTTCAACTAGAACAGAGTCTGCTTCTTTTACTAATTTAGTGATGCTTGTTTCTATATCTTCTATTTTTAAGGCTCTCTCTTTATCCTCCAAATAAAATAATACTGCAGCCATATGCTTGCAATTATTTCCACCATCTGCATATGGACAGTTGCAACTTAATTCTATTATTTCATCATTCTTTTTCACAATCTCAACTTTATATTCTTCAGTTCCATATGCAGTAGCCTCTATTATATTGTCTTTAACATATACATTTTCAACAAGATTACGAATAAAATAATCTAATCCTCTTCCTAATATGTGATCTTGAAATAAATGTTTCCACATTATCTCAGCTCCTCTATACTAAAATATATTCCCTTTTCATTAGTACTGCTATATTCTATAATAATATAACTATCTCAGAAATGCTATCCTTTTAAAAACCCTTTACAATTAATTCAAATAATAACCATAGATTCTTTCCAGCCATATGGTGGAAATTGTTTCTCGTTATATACTTGCATTG
>NZ_DATHXO010000432.1:0-1753 GCF_035459645.1 Schnuerera sp. | reverse complement strand
AGACTTGCTAAGGAAGAACTCATTGGAAACATTTATTCAGGGAAACGAGGCATTGATAAATGTCTTTGTTCCGGGTGGTTATAATTACAATACAGCACAAGATATCGAAGTAGAAACAGTTAAAGACTTTTACAAATTTCTAATTAATTTATCTGATATGAAGAAAAAGGTAGTAATTGATAATATATATACAAAATTAAATACAATTAATTATAAGATTGATGATGATAATATTCCTTTTTAAAATAGTTATTGAAGAGTGACTTCATTTAATATTATATTTTCATACATACATATACTTCTTCACTAGGTATAAATACTTCCTGTGAAAAGGATTCTTAGAATTCCATTCACAATTGGGCGACATATAAAAATTATATTATAAATGGAAATGAAGTGACGGTGCCTGTCACTTAACTTAATAACTTATTTAATATTCTGAAAACTGTTAGTGTTTTCTATTCTACGCTGATTTGATATAATAATAGAAAATGCTATATGGTATTCCTAATATAAAAAGTGTCGGAGCCTGTCACTTAACTTAAAGTAAACTACCATGAATTTCGTATAGATAATTCTTTAAAAATTTATCCAGTAATTAGTCATATTAATACAAGATATAATTATAGAGATGAAAAAGCATCAGAATATTAAATATTTCGAGGTATCGAAAAATTACACCTTATAATTCTATTGAATCGGGGGTGTTTTTATTTAAAGTTCTTAGAACGGTGATTTCTGCAATATTCTGATATGCTAGGTATTGTATTTAGCCCAGTCATGGGTATATTTGGACTACCTGGAGAATCAATTGTAGTTCTCTATATTTTTTTATATTTTATCCTATAATTATTTTACACAAAAACACCTTACAGATATTAGTATCTATAAGGTGTTATCGTTATATTCGACAATAATCGGGTGGTATCGGGTACCTTTGGTATTTGCTAATAAGTTTGTTTATAATATAGCCACTCGTGAAGAACTTTGGTCTTTGCCTTTTCAACTTCTTCTATTGGTATACCAAGTTCTTTAGATGTTTTCTCGGTTATCAAATCTTCATCAAGCCCATCTTTAAAATCTGTTTCATACAATATTTCTCGCCATCTCTTGTATATCTTTACTTCTTCTTCTGTAGGCTGTTTATCCCAGTCCCTTTCCTCTAATACGAAACTATAGTCCATATTTTCATAATCCCCAATATCTACCGTACTAGTCATATCCCAATCTCCATTAGGTGCATATACGACTTCTCCCAGCGAAGTATCACCCCATCCTAAATAGTCTTTATTATCACAAAAACAAATTATTATACCCCTGAACTCTAATTCTTTTTTGGCTATTTCTATTATTTCTTTAGATAGATTTTTCAATTCTTCTTTATTTACCTTATCTTTTACAAAAACCGTCCATTTGTACTTACCCATTTCCTCTTCAGTAGTTGGAGATAATGGCATAGTGGTTTTGTCAATTATCTCATAGTTTATACTTGTAACCATTTGTAGTTCTTCTTGGGACTCTTCTTGTAGTGATTCTTCCTCATCATGATTTTCTTGCTGTTTCCCTTGTGGGGACTCTTCTTCATTATGATTCTCTTGCTCCTTTGATCATTGTATTATTAAATCATAAATCTATTTGATTTAATGATTTACTAACTATAAGACTTTAGCTATGTACAAAACAAAAAACATCTTATGTTGTGGTTACTATCTGTAAGGCATCTAATTTTTGTCATATTTTTGTTCAATCATTT
>NZ_DATHXO010000431.1:0-1831 GCF_035459645.1 Schnuerera sp. | reverse complement strand
ACTCATAGTAAGTACAAATATAGAGAAAGTAAAAAGAGATATAGATATTATTAAAGATATTGAGCTAAATTATGTATATAAAGACTATAAAGATATTAAAAATTGGAAATATAAATATTAGCATTTAATGTGCTAATATTTTTTTATATTATAATAAAGTACAAATATAAAAACCATTTGACAATATAGTATATTTGTGATACTATTATATATAGAGGGATTATGTTTATTTGTAAGGAGATGATTTTATTGATTTAGTTTAAAATACAAATATAAAAATATAATACAAAAAAAAGGAGGAGATATTTATTAGAATAAAAGTAGTAGACAGTCTTATGGGTACAGGGAAATCAACCTATTTTATTAACTATATGAAAAATAATAGAAATACAAAATATATTTATATTACACCATTTTTATCAGAAATACAAAGAGTATTAGAAGAAATTCCAGATTTTAAAGAACCTAGACACTTAGGTGAGGGAAAATTAGAGAATTTACATGATTTATTAGTTAATGATTATAATATAGCTACTACACATGCATTATTCAAAACATGCACTGAGGAAACTATAGATTTAATTAATGCTGGAGAATATACGCTTATACTTGATGAATCAATGGATGTAGTAGATATGTTTGATATAACCAACAAAGATTATGATTTATTAATAAAAAACAAAGTAATACAAATTAATTCTGATAAAATAGTAAATTGGCTTGATGATGAATATGAAGGACAATTTGATTATTTTAAAAGGTTATGTAAAAATGGAACAGTTATAGAAATAAAACAAACTAAAAAGATACAATTTTTAGCATGGAATTTTTCAACCAATGCTTTTAATGCATTTAAAGATATTTATATCCTTACATATTTATTTGAATCATCTATGATGCAACATTATTTTAAAATGAATAAAATTCAATATGATAAATATACAATACAGGATTATAATATGATTCCATTTGATACTAAAAAACCTTATGATAAAACAAAATATAAAAAATTAATTAATATTTATGAAGGTAATTTAAATAATATAGGAGATAGAAAAACTGCATTATCATTAAATTGGTTAAGGAAAAAATCTAAACTTAGAGATAAATTGAAAAATAATATATACAATTATTTTCAGCATCAAGTTAATGCAGTCTCTGATACAATAATATGGACAACTTTTAAAAACATACAAAAACATTTAAAAGGAAAAGGATATACAAAAGGGTTTTTAGCTTGTAATGCAAGAGCAACAAATGAATATAAACATACTTATAATTTAGCTTATTGCTGTAATAGATTTATAAGTCCAGATTATATTAAATATTTTGAATTACGTGGTGTAATAATTGATGAAGAATTATATGCATTATCAGAAATGCTACAATGGATATGGAGATCTAGAATAAGAGAAGGGAAACCTATAAACATATATATTCCTAGTAGAAGACAAAGAAACTTATTAATTAGATGGTTAAATAATAAAAATATATAATAATTTTGGGAGAAATAACTTCCCAAGCAAATCCTGTAACCATTGATATTACTAGGATTTAAATCCAAGTTCGTAAAGAAAGAAATTCTTTTAATATATAAATATAAAAACAAAAGATTAAAAGATTTAAGCCAAAAGAAAAACATCTTTTGTCTTAGGCTTGTCTTAAAAAAGAAAAACACTTTTTTAATCCAATCCGTATTATTTTTTATTGAGATAGTAGATTAATTTCTGCTATCTTTTTTATTTTCTATGTAGAAACATAAATATAAAATAATAATGCAAAATATAGCCCCATATACTAAAAATATGACGTTTATCGATAGAATGGCTAT
>NZ_DATHXO010000430.1:0-2202 GCF_035459645.1 Schnuerera sp. | reverse complement strand
ATAGTCTAACATCTCATGATGTTTCTTAATTTTCCTCCATGGTAAGGAAGAGGCCAGCGGTTCAAATCCGCTTGGAAGCTTTCTTCAAAACATTGATGTATAGCGGTTTCTAGACAATTACTAGAAATCGCTATTTTTTATTTAGTTATTTTGCCGACATTTTGCCGGCATATTTGTATATTTTGATGTTTTTCATTGTGTTTTAATGTCCTTAAACAATGCATTATCTAATTTTTGTGTAGCAATTTCGTCAGCTTGTTTTAATGCATGTCCATAGATGTTCATTGTTGTTTTTATATCTGAATGGCCGAGTCGTTCAGATATAATTTTTGCATGCACTCCTTGATTAATTAATAAGGTTGCCGATGTGTGTCGTAAAGCGTGTATATTGATATATTTTAATTTATGTCTTTTTATAAATCGAGTCCACCAATTTTTAAGTGATTCAGGATTATAGGGTTTGCCATATTCGTTACAGAGAATAAAGTTATGTTTTCCTTTTCTCCATTTATCCTCATCTTTAATAGCGAATCTTTCTTGTTTGCGCTGTATTTTCAACATCTTAATTGGTTCTATTAACGCATCGGATAGAACAATATCTCTTCTTTTACTGTTTCTACTTCCTTTTTTAATTTCGTGGATCTGGTATCCTTTTTCTTTCGAATATGTTAGCGCTTGTCTAACATGTATAATTCGCTGATTTAAATCGATATGCTTAAATTCAAGACCAAACAATTCTGATCGTCTCATTCCTGTTGTAATAGCAAGTTTTACGATAATTTGCCAATGTGGTACATGGGTCTCTGTCTCTAGTGCTTGTATCAACTTTGTTGTTTCTTCTAAGTCATAAACCGCCGACTCTTTATAGTCTACAGATGGCTTTTTAACTCCTTCTAATGGAGAATTCTCGAGAAACTTAATTTCGACAGCAAAATTAAAAATATTATTTAGTATTCGATAGTGATACTCGATAGTTGAAGATGATAATTTTCCTTCTTTTCCATCTAATCGCATCCCATCTTCACCTAGATTATCTAAAAAGTCGATAATATGAATCGGTTTAATTTCATTTAATTTAAAGTATTGAAAAGCAGGTAGTATTCTCAATTCTAGATAATAAACATGAGTCTCCAGTGTTGTGTGCGATAATCTTTTAATAGCACATTTGGGCATCCAATGTTTGTTTACGAATTCGACAAAACCTATTTCATTTTCTTCTATATAGCCACCGTCAGTCATTTCCGTGATGAATTGAGCTAGTTTAATCTTAGCTTCTGTTTTATTTTTAGCTGTAACTGTTTTATATTTTCTATTTCTTTTCTTTCCACCTACTGTTTTTCCTAAATCTATTTCCAATTGCCACCTGTTTCCGCCACGATGCCGTACATGTCCTTTTGACACTTTGTAGTTACTCCTTTCATAATAATTTTGTTTCTGTACATTTCTAAACGTTTTGATGCAAATCCATATTCGACGTTAAAAAGATTCATTACTTCATAGGTGCTCACCCCCTTTAAACGGCAAAGCATAAAGGTAGGAATACACAAATGATATGCGAAGTTGTCTGCCTGCCCTTCTTGGTATGAACAGAAAGAATCCGAAATGTTTTCTTGTCTTCCAGCATGCCAAAGAACATGACATAGTTCGTGTCCGAACTCTTGCCACTGCTGTTGGTAGGTTAGGTTATTATTCAGCAAAATAATTTTGTGTCCTTTATAATGGACTGATTCGCTGCTACAATCCCAGTACTGTACTTCTATTTTCGATTTACGGGATATGTTTTCTATATTTAACTGATCAGGACAATATATAGAAAGAGATTTTAAAAAGTTGTATATATATAATTCAGTTTTACCCATGAAATCCCTCATTGTTGTGAGAATGTATGTTCGGTTTAGTTGTAAAATAAAAGGCATACATTTATATGCATACCCTTGATTATAATTTTATCAATTAATTTGTTACATGTACTAAGCAGTTGTTTTAATTATATTACTACTCTCTTTTATAAGAATTATTTTAGCCATTATAGTCTCTATTTCTTGTTCTCTATCATAGATTATACTTTTCCCATTTGGTTCTATCATGTAACAGTGTTGAAGTTTATTCTCTGAATTAAAAATATAAACGGCCGTGATTAATTCATTATTATCTTGGAAAAGCAAAGTAACTTCTAACTTATCATGTTTTGGTGTGAAGTTA
>NZ_DATHXO010000429.1:0-7182 GCF_035459645.1 Schnuerera sp. | reverse complement strand
CCCGAGCCGGAGGCGCCCATCACGGCGACGGCCTCCCCGGTATCATTCGTAGAAGAATGCTAGATTTAGGTCTTATCCATGGTACAAATGTAAAGTCACTAATCCAAAGCCCAACAGGTGATCCTACAGCATATGAAATTAGAGGAGCTACTATTGCATTACGTTCAGAAGAAGCATCCCAAATCTTTGTTGAATTAATATAGCAAAAATTAAGGAGGTATTTATTTAAAATGGGACTAACTAAACAGTCTACAGGTATAGAAATGTTAAAAAAAGAATTTGAAATAGAACTTGAATCTTCTGATGATATAGTAGTTGCACTGGCAGGTAATCCAAATACAGGAAAAAGTACTGTTTTTAACAGCCTCACAGGCCTCAATCAACATACAGGCAATTGGCCTGGTAAAACCGTTTCCAACGCTCAAGGAAAATATATATTTAAGGATAACCAATATGTTTTAGTAGATTTGCCAGGTACCTATTCTCTATTAGCAAATTCTGTAGAAGAAGAAATAGCTAGGGATTTTATCTGTTTTGGAAAACCTGATGCAACTGTCGTCGTAACAGATGCTACTTCATTAGAGAGAAACCTCAATTTAGTATTTCAAATAATAGAAATTACGGATAAAGTAGTTGTATGTGTAAATCTTATGGATGAAGCAAAAAGAAAAAATATTAGTATTAATTTAAAAAGATTAGAAAACATCCTAGGTGTTCCTGTAGTAGGAACTAGTGCAAGAAATGGTGAAGGACTAGAGGAATTAAAAAACACTATCAAAAAAGTTGCTTGTGGAGAAATTAAAACGAATCCTAAAAAAATAATTTATGATAAAAATCTTGAAAATGCAATTAAAGAAATACAATCTCATGTTCAAACTTTGGTAGGAGACAAAATTGATAGTAGATGGATGGCTCTTCGTTTAATTGATGGAGACTATAAACTACTAAAATTAATGAATGACTATATAAATTTTGATATATCTAAAGATGAGTTTTTAAATAAAAAGTTAAAATCTATTAGTATTAATTTTGAAAAAGAAAATTTTAAATCAGAAGATTTAAAAGACCATATAGTATCTAGTATTATAAAAGTAGGAGAAGATATTAGCAAAGAAGTCGTTACATTTCAAAATAAAGATCATAATGAAATAGATCATAAGATTGACAATATATTAACCTCTAAAATATTTGGTATTCCCATAATGATAGCTATTTTAGGTCTTGTTTTTTGGATTACTATTGAAGGTGCCAATGCTCCATCTGATTTATTAGCTAAAGGTTTGTTTTGGATAGAAGCAAAATTAAGCAACATTTTTAAATTTATAAATACTCCCAACTGGTTACACGATATGTTGGTATTAGGGATTTATCGTACACTAGCATGGGTTGTATCAGTAATGCTTCCTCCAATGGCAATATTCTTTCCCCTATTTACATTATTGGAGGATTTAGGTTATTTGCCTAGAGTTGCCTTTAACTTAGATTATTATTTCAAAAAAGCAGGTGCTCATGGAAAGCAAGCCTTAACTATGTGTATGGGATTTGGATGCAATGCTGCTGGGATTATTTCGTGTAGAATTATCGATTCTCCAAGAGAACGATTAATTGCTATTATTACAAATAATTTTGTCCCTTGTAATGGACGTTTCCCAATATTAATTTCTCTAGCTAGCATCTTTATTGTCAATTCTACTGGTATCTTTCGTTCCCTAACTGCTACCCTATCAGTTTTGACATCTATAGTACTAGGAGTTGTAATTACTCTATTTATATCCAAACTACTATCTAGGACAATTTTAAAGGGACTACCTTCATCCTTTACTTTAGAATTGCCTCCTTATAGAAAACCCCAAGTAGGCAAAATCATAGTTCGTTCCATTTTTGACCGTACATTATTTGTATTAGCTCGTGCAGTTATAGTAGCTGCTCCTGCTGGTTTGATTATTTGGGCTATGGCCAATCTCATAATTGGGGATGCAAGCTTATTGACCCATTGTGCTCAATTTTTAAATCCATTTGCTCAATTGCTTGGAATGGATGGATATATTTTAATGGCTTTTATACTCGGCTTACCAGCTAATGAAATAGTCATTCCTATTCTAATTATGAGCTATATGTCCAAAGGATCTATGTTAGAATTAAATAGCTTACTTGAGATGAAACAATTATTTATAAATAATGGGTGGTCTTGGTTAACAGCTATTTGTACCATGTTATTTGCACTAAATCATTGGCCTTGTGGTACTACTCTTTTAACCATACGTAAAGAAACTCAAAGTTGGAAATGGACTTTGATATCCTTTTTGGTTCCTACAATTACAGGTATTATTATATGCTTTATTGTTGCACAAGGGGTAAGATTTTTTTGGTAAAACCTTACCCCTTTTCTTTTTCTATGATTTTTGCTATTTTTATATGCACCTTTATTATATTTCTGAGAAAAATTGTATATCTTATTAGCCAAATCCGTCCTTATAATATCTAAGTCTGATTTCTTAGGGTTTTCATCTAACTGCTTTCAATAATGCGATATCATGAGCATTTTTAGTTGTAATTATTTCCATGGTATTTAAATCTTTGCGAAGTTCCCCTACCTCATCATGTACTACTTGAATTTCAGCTTTTAATTCTTTCACTGCTAATTCCAAAGCTTCTTTAGTTACCATAGTTGTTTTTACTTCATTTAATTCTGTTCTTACTTCTTGGATTTCTGATTTCAACTCTGTTCTCACTTCTTGGATTTCTGATTTCAATTCTGTTCTCACTTCTTGGATTTCTGATTTCAACTCTGTCTTAACGTTCAATACTTCCACATAGAGTTTTTCCAGTAAATCATACGTCTTATCATTCATCAGATATTCCCTCCGTTTCATGCCTACATCATAGATAAATTATATCATTTACTAATTAATATATGCAAGGGAGTTTGCTATTAATTAAGATTTTATCTATTCTCTACTGTTTTATCAGAATATTTGGCAAATCTAGCTTTTTCTTTTGTATGAACAGGGTCCTTTCTATGCCATGGCCAACCTCCAAACTCTGTATCTTTATAATCTGCATAAGCTTGTTTTATTTCTTCCATAGTATTCATAACAAATGGTCCATAAGCTACTACTGGTTCATCTATAGGCTCGCCTTCTAAAAATAGCATATAGCTTTTTTCATCTCCATTTACTAGTTGAATTTCTTCATTCCCATTGAGTTTAAATCTATTGTCTACCCTTATATTCTTTCCGTTAATTTCTAATGTATGTCCATTATAATAATAGAGATTTCTAGTTATAGTATTATTGATTTTAGGAATCTTAAATCTTGAATTTGGTTCCATAGTTATTATCCATATATTTACTTTGTTTTTTTCATCACTTGCCCAAGATGATGGAGATGGTTCTAAAGCACTATGTTCCTTATATTTCCCAGCAATAAGCCTTATAGTGGTCGTTTTACCATTATTGTCAACTTCCTCTATAACAGGTATGTCTTCAGCCCATAGCATTTTATAATAAGGCTTTACAAACTTATCTTTCTTAGGTAGATTCAACCATACCTGAAATAGATGAAGTGGATTATCTTTGTGTTGATTCACTAGCGGAAACATCTCTGCATGTTGAAGACCACTTCCTGCAGTCATCCATTGTACATCTCCATCACCATATCTTCCTGCTGCTCCATAGGAATCTGAGTGATCTACAAATCCTTCCAAAACTATGGTTACCGTTTCAAATCCCCTATGTGGATGAACTGGGAATCCTGGTACTGTTCTTCCATGGTACATTCTAAACCCATCCCTTATTTCAAAATCATTTCCAATATTTCTATTCTTTAAGCTTTCTTCATCTACACCAAGTTCTTCATTTCCCTTTGGATAATCATCTTTATGATGAGCACAAAATATAAACGGATCCTCTACTCCCCACCTAAAGTCTAAGGCTTCAGTTTTTAGAATTATATTATCAGACATAATATCCTCCCTTATATTAGAATATATTTGTTTATATTCTTATACCCAAATTGATTATATATTCTCGTTGAAAAAGTTAACCAAATCTTAGTCTGAATAACGATAAAATTAATAAGATTATAATTATCTTATTGGCATTTACATTGAGTTAATAATATTATTCATATTATCAACTAGTCCTTCCCAAGAAAAAGATCTTATTTTATCTTCCATTTCTTTAGGAAATTCTTTCTTTTCTTTTACTTTTTTAATTTGAATTAATATAGCTTTTTTTAGATTTTCCTTAAATTCTGGTAAATCTTCTTTAACTGGTTTATCTACATCATATATTCGAGGAAGTGGAACATATTTAATTATTCCAGACTCTTTTATTTCTTCACCTAGAAGTGTCATTAAAGCTGGTATTTCTGTAGTCACTACATATAGACCACTGGCAAGACTCTCTATAGCCATAAGCCCTAAACCTTCATAATAAGAAGGCATAAGATATATATCCTTTTTTCTTAATTCTTCACCTAAGGCTACCTGATCTTCTACATTATATAGTCTTATACTACTGTCATCTTTAATATATTCTTCTATCTTCTTTTTATTTTCCTCATTAGGTATGCCAATAATATCTAAAGTTACATCATCCATTTCTAGAGATTTATATACTTCTATAAGTTCATAAATTCCTTTAGATGGATCTATTTTTGCACAAAATACAAGTCTTACTTTATCAGCATATTCCTTTTCTTTTGGAGGATAAAAAATATTTTGATTAAAACCTCCTCCTACTGCTATTATCTTAGTTTTATCTATACCATATACCTTTACTATTTCATCTTTTTGTTCTTCGGATGCTGAGAATACATAATCTAGATCATGTATCCTATCTACATACTTATCTTTTAAATTTGGATTCATTTTAGCTTGTCTTAGATCTGTATTATGACATATCCCAATGATCTTTGTATCTGGAAACACTTCCCTAACTAAAGAAGTTAAAATCCATAGGTGATGTGCAAATATAATATCAGGAACGAAATCTTTCTTTACTTTTTCTAGTCTTTTTCTAAAAACATCTCTATAGATTCTCACCATTTCTTTAGTCATAGATGCATATAAAGTGTTTTCATAAGGCATAACATTACTCATTCCAACTATAGGAAAGGGTAATTCTTCGCTCTTAAAAGATATAGGATATTGATCCTTACTATCTAAGATATCCCATATGTATTCATCTTGATATCCAAAAATAGCTTTTTGTTCATATTCATATTTTTTGAAACCTTCTATAAGATTTGAATAATATACTCCTGAGCCAGTTTTTGCTGGCAATTGTGCCAAAACGTGCAATATTTTCATATTTCTCTCTCTTTCATTTATAATTTTTTATCTGGATGCTAGTCCTAAATATCTTTTTTCTCCATATATTTTAATTCTTTTATTCACGATTCAGCAGAGAGCTTGATCTTACAACTGTATTGCGTCCATCTTTTTTTGCTTGATATAGTGCTTGATCAGCAGCATTTATAAGGTTATTAGAATGGATATTCTTATTAGGAATCATCGCAGCCACTCCTAAACTAACCGTAACTACTGTTTCCATATTTTCTTGTTTAATTCCTAGATTTTCTATTTTAGCTCGTATTTCTTCAGCAACAATCGAAGCCCCATCTTCTGTAGTGTTATATAAAAAAGCTACAAATTCCTCACCACCAAAGCGTGCTACAAAATCACCTGATCGTTTTGCTACTTTTTTTATTACATCGGCCACAATTTTTAAGCATTGATCTCCAGCTAAATGCCCATATGTGTCGTTAAACATCTTAAAATTATCAATATCTATCATGATTAAAGCTAAAGGTTGCCTTTCTCTCATACCAATTCTCCAAGCTTTTTGAAGAACAATATCAAAATATCTTCTATTAGAAATATTGGTAAGTCCATCTACCATTGAAATCCTCTCTAGCTCGGCATTCGCTTTTCGGAGCAATTCATTTGTTTCATAAAGTTCTTGGGTTCTTTCCATAACATCTAATTCAAGTTTTTTATTCAGTTTACTAAACTTGTTAACCAAATATATAGTTACTATCAAAACCAGAATAAGGATTACGATGGTTGTATATAAAAGAGTGCTCCTTATGCTTTCTTCAGTGAGATAGATAACCTTTTTCCCTTGCCAATCACCCAGTATATCGGTCATAGTACCATCTTCTTTCATTTCTTTTAGTCCAGCATTAATTAAGTTAAGTAACTCCCCATTTCCTTTCTTCACCGCTATTCGTGAGTATTTTGTTTCTATAGGCTCTTCTATAATTTGTATGCCTCTTACTTTGCTGCGAGCTAATTCATATTCACCTATCCACTTATCCATAACGATAGCATCTAATTCACCAGACTTTACCATTTCAAAACCAATTTTCCAGTCTGAAATTGTATTGATCTTTATTCCATCATATTTTTGTAATAAGTTATATGGATATCCTCCATATTCTACACCAACGATTTTGTTCTTTAAATCATTAACTGTTTCGATGCCATTATTTCCACTTTTTACAAATATTAAAAACTCTGATTCCAATAGTTCATCAGAAAAATCATAGACTTTTTTCCTTTCAGAATTCATGTTAATTTGAAGTAGAGCATCTGCTTCTCCTAATAATACCTTTTGTTGAGCTTCTTCCCAATCAATTGCTTTTACTTCAATTTTATAACCTATCTTTTTACCAAGCTCTTTTGCTATATCAACAGCTACCCCTTTTGCTACTCCGCTTTCCTCATAGATAATAGGAGCAATGTTTTTATTCCCCAAGAAAACTATTGTCTCTGAATATTTATGGTTATCTTTTGAATTTATGGGCGTATTTAGTAGATATAATAAAAATATCACCACTATTAACATAAAAGTGAGCAATATATCTCTTTTATTAAATTTACCTTTACCCATAATTCATCACCTCTAAAAGCTTGTACCAATGATATAGTTGATAAACCATTAGATTAATATTAGATTTTACTACAAATGATGCTTATTTGCTTCTATATAATGTCCTTCCTTCTTTTTCAGATGCTTTTACATCCAATAACAGTTCACTATCATATGCCACCACAATATTTGAGCCAATTGTAATAGATATATCTTTATCTTATTTATTGTATCTTTCAGCTTACTTTCGTTTCTAATAATAGAAAAGTTTTCAATAGCCATTATAAATTTGTCAATAATATAG
>NZ_DATHXO010000428.1:0-1957 GCF_035459645.1 Schnuerera sp. | reverse complement strand
CCAGGGCACGCTGTGCGGCTGCAAGCTGTACGCCAACCCGGCGCTACTGACCATCCACAAGGTGGAGCCCGTGCGCCGCACCTGGCGGGAGCGCCTGCTGTCCTGGCCGTGGAAGCCGTGGGTAGCCGAGCGCCTGGAAATTACCATGGCTCATATTTCCTTCAATTCCCATTAATTGATTAGTAGTTTTACAATGATGTATTTCTTCATATAAAGATATTATAGCATTTTCGATTTTTTCTAAACTCCTACCTCTATTTTTATAATACCTAATTACATTCAACATATTTTTGCTACTTCCTTCAACAAATTTGCTAGCAATAGCCATTCTTTTATTGACATCTAAATAATGTTCTGCTTGCATAAGTATCATATATCCCGAATTTAAATATTCTCTAGGATAATAGGTGCCAGTATAATAACCATAATAATTGAAAAAATGCATAAGTATTCTCTTCTGAGATATATATGTTAAAAGGCTTTTGTTTAGACTTACTTCTCCAAACACAAGTATATCACTTATATCTTCTATTGGAATATATCTTTTATTCATGTCAGTTTCAAAATATAAGGTATTATCTTTCCTTTTTATCTCTCCATCGTTAAAAATATATATTGTCTTCTTCATAGAATTATCATCTCCTTAAGACCAGCAAAATTCGGCATAGGCACAATTCTTACACATATTAATTTTGTTTGGTTTTGGCGGATAGGGCCGGTTGCATATTTCTATAATATCTTTTTCAGCTCCTTCTAACTCTTCTATAAGCTCGTCTGTTAATTCTATAGTTTCTCGCTTTCTTTCCCGCGGAAACATAAGTACTCCTTTTCCTTCTAATCCATTCCTTTTAAGTTCTAATAAATAATAGGCGAGTTGCATCTTTGAACTTTCTATGAATTTTGAAGATGCGAGTTGCATCTTTGAACTTTCTATGAATTTTGAAGATTTTTTTATTTCTCCTATCATCAAATAACCATCTTTTTTATCAAGTACGTCTACTTTTATACCTCCGATAGAAATTTCCTTTTTCTTTCTTTTATAAGAGTTTTCATGCATGAACCGCCCTATATCAATATTTGGATCATCCTGGTCTGAAACAATATTATGGGCCATAAGCCAGACTTCTCTTTTGCAAATATAGTAATACCATATTAAAGTTCCACCCACTCTTAATGCTTCCAAGTAATCCCCCCTAAAATATCATACATTCATCCTCTTTATCTCTTATAAAACCTGTTTCGTCATCATAGAATAACTCTATTCCTTCTCTAGGTAGTAAAATGATTCCATTATTCGTAGTAAAACTTCTAAAATATTTGTTGGGAATAGAGATTGTATAATCCTTCATATCTCTTTGAATATCTAAATATAATTCTCTTTTTTTATTTATATTTTTTATGTTGGATAACTTTAAATAGTTTTCATATGCCCTTTCAGCCCTATCATCGTATATAAAGAAAACATCCATATATCCAGGATTGTTTTGTATTAATGAAAAGCTATTAATAGAATATTCTCCTTCAGAAAAGTCCAATACCTCAATTGATTCAATGAATTTTGTTGACACTTCTTTAGATTTATTTTGTTTTACTTTGGCAAAATAATCGTTTATAACCCTATAATATTCTTTTTCAAGAATTTTTCCCTTGTTTTGTAAAATTTCCTTAGAAATATTTATTAGGCTATTTCCGTAAACATAATTGCCAAAATTTTTCCCTGTTTCATCTACTATGGAATATATATATACATCCCCTATTATATTTTTGTTATTCCTATTACATCTTCCAGCGCATTGTATAATTGAATCTATAGGCCCTATATCCCTTATTACTATATCAAAATCTAAGTCTACCCCCGCTTCAACTACTTGAGTTGTAACGAGTATAATATTGTCTTCGTTTCTAAGGCGTTCCTCTATTTTTTTTATTCTTCCTCTTCTGTGTACTGGAAGAATAT
>NZ_DATHXO010000427.1:0-1975 GCF_035459645.1 Schnuerera sp. | reverse complement strand
ATGCTTTTCTGTTTCGTCCTGTTCTTTATCTAAGTTATAAATTATTTCATTTAACATAAAGGGTGTTAATAATCTTCCATGACTAACCATTGGTGGCAAGTTCAATATATATAGATTTCCATTAATATATGCAGCTCTTTTCCCTATGGTTAAAACTATGCTTAAACCTTCCTTCTCAGCTACTACTTTATTTGTTTCAGGATCCCAGTTATATTCCATGCCTAATTTTTTAAATAAATTCTCTAAAGACATAATAGATTCACTTGTAAGTATATTAGGATTATTATTAGACGTGGCTCTATCATTTAGGCTGACATCAATTGAATCTAGTTCATTGGCAAAGGAAGTGCTTCCAATTAATATAAATAAAATAAGCAATAAACTAATCCTTCTTTTCAATAGTCTCTCCTCCCCTTATATCTTTTAATTTATATACTTTTAATTGCTTCCAAATAAAGCTAATCCTACCTAACCGGATGCTTTATTATATAATCATCTACGTAATTGAGAAATCTATATACCATATCCATGCGTATGAATGGATCGGAAGCAATAATATTTATTATACAAAAAGGTGTTTTTTCGATTATTGGATGGTCAGGTTCTAATTTTGATATAGAGGGATTCCCACCTTTTAGGTTAAGTACATAGTACTCTTTATCGTATCTATCTCCTAATATTAGCTCTGGTACTCCATCTTCATCCATATCATATAATCTTGCAGTCCCAATATCATCAAGCCTATTAAGTATTTCTAGAACTTCTTCACTAATTAGCTTAACGCCAGATCTGGCCGATTCAATTAATGACACATATATTTTAGCCCAATAGCTAGGATAGTCACTAATTGGTTTCTTGGCTATAACGTCGAAATCCCTATCTACATCTAAGAATATATTTCCATAACGAGATGTACTCATTGCATTATATCTATAATCCCGTATATCATAGGAACCTCGTAATGCTATAGCTCCATCAAATAGTTTTTCCAGTATAATCTCATTTTTTTCTGTTATGATTGTTTTCATAGGAAAGATCCCTCCGATTTTTATTTGTTGTGGTAAACAACCTTATATCAGAGGCCTTTCCTTTTTTCTTGTTTTCTTGTTATAAAAGTATTATCTTATATCACTTTAAGCAGTATATTCACAACCTAATTCTTGTAATTTAGCAATTCTATTATTTGTATCTGGGTGACTTGAAGCAAGATTTGCCCATAAACCTTTGCTATTGCCACCATAAAAAGTATCTAACACAGAACATAGATTATTCCCATATCCTAATTCAAAAGCAAATTCATCAGCTAAATACTCATTTTGTCTACTAGAATGCATAACTAAAGCTAAGCCAATTTTTGTCCATCCCCACATAAAAAACACTAAAATTCCGTCAACAAAAATTGTGATAATAAGAGTACCGAGGCTGTCATTAATTATAGCCATTAATGTTCCCATAACATTAAAGAATACTCTAAACAATATAAATGCTATTGTCACTATAAAATTTCCTATTGCAACTAATAATATTAAGTCAGTATCTTTATTACCTAAATGCCCTAGTTCGTGAGCAAAAACAGCTTTTATTTGTGCATCTGAATAGTCAAGAAGACCTTTTGTTAGACAAATCGTTTTCCTTCCAGTTGCAAATGCATTTGGTACTTTATCATTACTCATGAATAGCTTAACATCTTCGGGAATTGAGGGATTCAATTCTCTAGCTTTAACTAAGACTTCTTGAAATAGTGGATCTAGTCTGTTTAAGTAATCTTTTCTTTCAATTTTTTTGCTCCCAGTTTGAATTCGCAAAAGCCATTCTCCAATGGGAGATAAAGCAATTGCTAAAGATATTATGTATATTATAATACCTAGAACAACTGAATCAAATATTAATGCTACAATAATGGTATTTAAAATTAAAAAAACAATAATACCAATATTATTCTTTTTGAATAAGTTTTTCCCAAAGTCTGTGATAT
>NZ_DATHXO010000426.1:0-5772 GCF_035459645.1 Schnuerera sp. | reverse complement strand
AGTAATGGCTAATATATAGATTACATCACTAATTTCTACAATTATTATCTTAAAGTTAACTCCTAAATTTAAACTATCAATAATTTGAATAAACCTACTGTTAATAAATCTTTTTGATTTTTTTGCAATAAACTTTGTACCATAAATAGCAATTATCAATACTATTAAAACTATAATAATATAAAATATTAATTTTAATATAGTTTTACCAGGATTATAATTTTCATAGTTGGTAGCATAAACTGGAGTGCTTATAATTACTATAAAAATTAAAAAGTAAATAAACATATTTCTTCGACTTTTCATATCTAATTCAATGCCTTTTTTACTGCCTCAATCACTCTTTCATGTTGGAATGGCTTAACGATAAAATCCTTTGCTCCAGCTTGGATAGCTTCAATAACCATGGCTTGTTGTCCCATAGCAGAACACATTATTATTTTTGCGTTTGGATCAATACTCTTGATCTCTTTTACCGCCTGTATTCCATCCATTTCAGGCATAGTAATATCCATTATAACTAATTCCGGATTTAATTCTTTGTATTTCTCTACCGCATTTAAACCATTTTCAGCTTCACCAATTACTTCAAACCCATTTTTTGTAAGAATATCTTTTATCATCATTCTCATAAACGAAGCGTCATCGACTACTAATATTCCTTTAGCCATGTTAATTCCTCCCTTTTTAATTTCAAATTCAATCAACCACCAAAATTATTGCTAACATCAGTTATCCTTATTCCAAAATTATCATCAATTACAACTACTTCACCTTTTGCAATAAATTTCCCGTTTGCGTAGATATCTAATGGTTCTCCAACTAACTTGTCCAATTCTAGTACAGTTCCTGGCCCATACTCTAATATTTCACTAATTTTTTTAATAGTTCTTCCTAATTCAGCAGTTAGCTCTATTGGTATATCTCCAACTAAATCGATAGATTCATTATAGCTGACATCATCAGTTGTGTCAAAAGTTTCAAATTCTGGTTTTTTAATAATTACATGCTCTTTTTTCTTTTTTTCGAACTCTTTGTCAGCTTTTGAAGTTTTTTGGTTGATTTTAGTCTGAACTTTTTCGTTCAATATTTTTTCTGGGGGAGTGTCCTCTACAATATTTTCTTTATTTTCTTTATTTTCTTTTGTCTCTGAACTAGAACTATCTATAAGGTTTTCAACCATTTGCTGTCCAAAATCTAAAGGGATTAATTGCATGATTTCACTATCAATTAAATCTTCCACCACCATTTTAAAGGATACCTTGATTATAGGTGCAGAAGTTTTTAAAACTTCTAGTTTATTTCTTCCTTCGCTAAAGGTTATCTCATAAGATTTAGGGGGTTCAATATCTATTCTTTTTGAAAATATTTCTGACAATGAAGTAGCTGATGATCCCATCATTTGATTCATAACTTCAGAAATAGCACTTAAATCTATCTCTGTTAACTCTCTGTTTGTATCAATTTCGTCTTTTCCCATCATAATATCAGTTATAATCTTTACATCATCTAAATTAATCATTAATATATTGGAACCTTCCAATCCATCTTTATATCTAACATCAACTGCAACAAATGGAATTGGGTGTTCATAAGACAACTCCCCAGCTGTAGTAACTTCTACTCTAGGAGTAGTTATAGTAACTTTTTTATTTAATAAGGTCGACAATGTAGTAGCTGCAGTTCCCATACTAATATTACCTATCTCACCTAATGTATCTTTTTCAATATCTGTAATTACTCTGTCTTTTTCATCTTCATTATCAAAATCTTCTGTTCCGTTTAAAAGAAGATCTATTTCCTCTTGAGAAAGCATATCTTTATCCATCTTAATCATCACCATCCTTTGCAACATTTGTTATTTTAATAGCCATTTTTTTCTTAGTAACACCAACATTTCCTAAAAACTTTATATTTGAACCTATTCTTACCTTAGCTTTTTCTTCAGTATTCGTATCCAATCTAATTACATCACCTTCTTGTAAATTTAATATATCCTTTACTCTTACATATGTTGAACCTAACTCTACTTTTACTGGTATTTTAGCATCTAACATTCTTTTCTTAATAATCAACAATTCATTTTCTGATAATTCTTTTTGGGTAGTAGAAAACCAAAATCTAGTACTTAATTTATCTAAAATTGGCTCTATAACTAAATAAGGTATACATATATTTATCATCCCTTCCACTGAACCAACTTCTAAATTCATGGTAATTAGTGCAATAGTTTCGTTATGTGGAACTATTTGAGCAAATTGTGGATTTACTTCGATTTTATCGAGTTTAGGTTTTAAATCAATTACATTGCTCCAAGCTTCTTTAAATAATGTCATTGATTTATCAATCATACCTTTTAGTAATGTAAGTTCTATTTCTGTAAAGGTACGTACTTCTTGTTCTTTTGTACCATCTCCTCCTAAAAGCCTATCAATCATTGAATAAACAACATTAGTTGATATATCCATAAGTATCTGTCCATTTAAAGGCGTAAAATCAATTATACTTAAGAAGGCAGGGTTGGAAACAGCATTGCTAAATTCACTATATGCAAATTGGTCTACTGTCAGTATAGAAATCTTGATCGGAGCCCTTAAATATCCTGATAGGAATGTCTGAAATAATCTACCAAAATTTTCATGAATTATCTCTAAAGTTCTTAATTGATCTTTTGCAATCTTTTGTGGATTCATAAAATCATATTTTTTTACTTTTTTTGAACTTTCTACTTCTTTTATTTCCTGAACATCTACCTCTCCAGAACTAAGTGCTTGAAGTAGGGCGTCAATTTCATTTTGAGATAATACTTCTGCCAATTGCCTCTACCTCCCTTATTACTGAATAATCAAATCATTAAAATATATATTAGTTATAGTATTATCATTAAACAAGTTCACCAAACTTTCTTTTATCTCTTTTTGTAACGTAGTTTGTCCTTCTTCACCTTCAATTTCATCTTCAGTTTTATTCCTAATAATTTTATTTATATCATCTCTTATTAAGAATTGTTTGCTATTTAAAGATTCAAATGTGTTTTTATTACTAGTTTCAATAGTTATTCTTACTTTCATAATCCTTTTACTATCCTTTAAATTACAATACATATCATCTAAGGTTAAATTGAAAGTTTCAATTGACTTCCCATTGGAATTGTTGGTATTGTTATTTCTATAATATGTAACACCTAATACAGCACCCAAAACTGCTAATACAATTAGTAAAACCAAAATGATAATCAATATTATATTTCTATTATTCATAACGTCTTCTCATTCCCTTCTATCTTGGTTCCATCTCTTCATAGGATGTCCTTAAAATTACTATATCAACTCTTCTATTCTTTTGTTTGTTTTCTTCAGTATCATTAGGAGCTATTGGGCGATAAAAACTATATCCTGATGAAGAAATCCTACTTCCATCAATTCCTTTTTCTTCAACAAGATACCTTAAAACATTAGTTGCTCTTGTTGATGATAATTCCCAGTTTGTAGGAAAATGAACCGAATATATTATAGGATCTGTATCTGTATGCCCTTCAACTTTAATTAATCTTTCGCTGAATTCATCCATATTCAATATTTCAGCCATAGAACTTAATATCTCTAATGATTCTGGTTTTAAATCAGCTTTACCTGAGTCAAAAAGGACATTATCCATAAATCTAATTATTAAGCCTCTTTCTTCAATTGAAAGTACTATTTCAGGACCAAGTCCAACACTATCTGCATATTCTTCTAAAAGATCTTTTAAACTCTCCAAATCTCCCTCTATAATATCTTCTAAAGGTTCTATATTATTTTCTAATTCTAAGGTAGGGCCATTTTCTAGCACTCCTGTTCCACCTTGAAAACTACTCATTATACTCCTAAACTTCTGTGCGTCTATTTCAGAAAAGGAAAATAAAAGTACAAAGAAAGCCAACAATAAAGTTACCATATCACTGTATGTTGTAAGCCAATTATCTGTATTGTTCTGTTCTGTCCTTCTTCTTCCTCTTCTCATTATGCTCCCTCTCTCTCCAATTTCTCTTTATAATTCTTTCTCATTTCTGGTGGAATAAAGGTTTTTAGCTTTTCCTCGATTATTCTCGGATTCTCTCCTGCTTGGATTGATAATAGACCTTCAACTATTAATTCTTTTACCAATACTTCTGACTTACTTCTGATCTTTAGTTTGCGTGATAATGGTAAAAATACTACATTTGCTAAAATGGAGCCATAAAACGTTGTTACTAATGCAACAGACATATTAGGACCAATTGTGCTAGGGTCATCTATATGTTTTAACATATTAATTAAGCCTATTAAAGTACCAATCATACCAAAAGCAGGGGAATATGTACCCATCGTTTCAAAAATACTTTGACCGTCCATATGCCTCTCTTCCAAGAATATAAGCTCTGTTTCTAAAATATTTCTTACTAACTCAGGATCTGTACCATCAACTATTAGCATTATTCCTTTATGTAAAAATTCATCATTTAACTCTTCAGCATATTCTTCTAAAGCTAGAAGTCCTTCCTTCCTGGCAATGTTTGCCAAATTAATTACTTCTCCTATTACTTCATCAGGGGAAGTTGCTTTATAGAAAAAAGCCTTTTTGATAACTTTTGAAGTGTTTAAAAAATTCTTTAAAGGAAAACTAGCTAAAGTAGAAGCTATAGTTCCACCTAGTACGATTATTATAGCAGGGGCATGTAAATAAGTACCTAATTGGCCAGAAGTAACAATACCTCCTATTATAAAAACAACACCCAGAAGGAGGCCAAGTACAGTTGATATATCCAATTGCTACACCTCTTTCTCTTCAGCTCTTCTTTTATATTCAATTGATCTAGCTTTGTAAGCAATAACTTTTTCGATTATTTGGTCAACAGTTTCTACTACCACAATTTTTTGACCAGTAGTTAGTGTTATTACCGTATCGGGGGTTTCCTCAACGTATTGAATCAAATCACTATTAACTACAAATTCTTTGCCATTTAATCTTTTTACTTTTATCACATAAAATCCCACCTTTTATATAGGGCTTAGGAGAGGGCTATAATCCCCTACTCCTACAACCTTATAATATTATCTTTTCATATTTACTAGTTCCTGTAACATTTCATCTGATGTAGTAATTATTCTTGAATTCGCTTGAAATCCTCTTTGAGTTGTAATCATATCGGTAAATTCCATTGATAAATCTACATTAGACATTTCCAAAGCTCCTGGTGCTATTGGTCCATAACCACTAGTTCCAGCAGTTCCAAATTGAGGTTCTCCAGAGTTTCTAGTGTCAACGAAGAAATTTCCTCCAGTTTTTTGTAGCCCCATTGAGTTATCAAATTTAGCTAGCATTAACTGTCCTAAAGCCTTTCTTTCACCATTGGTAAATATCCCTACAACTACCCCTTTATCATCAATAGCATAACCCTCTATTTTCCCTGATGAATTGCCATCTGCATGAGGTTTTGCATCCATGTCGTTAGCGTATTGGGTGAGTTTGGAGAAGTCAATTGTAATATTGCCATCTGCATCACCAAAACTAACACCATCTTTATTTAGGGGTAAAGATTTATCTACAGGCCCACTTATTAACTTCCCATATTCATCAAAAACCAATGGTTCTTCCATTTCAACTTCATTTTCTAATATATTCTCTTTACTCGCTTGATCTATTACCTCAGTTAAAGTCACTTTCCATGTGTTTGTGTCTTCTCTTTCAAACTTAAAAATTACCTTATAAGAATTCCCTAAACTATCCTTTATTATTGTATCGCTAATGTGT
>NZ_DATHXO010000425.1:0-4338 GCF_035459645.1 Schnuerera sp. | reverse complement strand
CTATATCTATGATTAAAATATGTTTCTTACTAATACCAGTATATAAATAAAAAGCTAGGACAATAAATAAGCTCATGGCAAGTACACCCAAAGTTTTAGCAATAAAAAAACTATATTTATATCTTCTAACATACCAATACTCTATTAACATAAAAAATGTTAAAGCCCAATAACCTAATTTCAAATGTTCCCAAAGACTTTCATTTACTGGGCTAAACAATGCAACTATTATAGATTTATTAGACCAATTATAAGTGAAATGCAAAAGAGAACCAACTATTATAATCCAAAAAATCCCTGCTATTTCCCATTTTTTTAACTTACTATAATCTATATTCATTATAACCACCTCCAATATATAAGGTGTCCATTTTTTATAAAATATATTACTCATAAATAAGGGACTATCAGAATTTCCTGATAGTCCTTTACAAACATTAAATATATTTCTATTCAATATTAAGCAACTGCATTTGCCTTGTCAATATTATTTAAAAACTCCTCAAAAGGCTGATTTCCAACAAACTCATATTTATCATTTATCGCTATTTTAGGAACACTAGATACATTATACTTATCAGATAAATCATAGAAAGTTTGTGCTTCAATCATCTCTGCATTAATATTTGGATTTTCTAAAGCTAATTTATGTGCTTTTTCAACTGCTCCTGGGCAATGAGGACAGCTAAGAGTTACGAATACCTTAATATTAATTGGTTTAGTCACTTTTTTAAGCCTTTCTTCAATAGGCTTTGGTAAATTGTTACTATTCCCTGAAACCTCTAAAATAGCAGCAATTAAAGAATTGATTTCATGCCCTGCAGGAATACCATTAAACTTAATCCTTTTGTATTCTTCGTTGTTATCCAATAATACAATACTCGGAGTAAGTTCAACACCATATTCCTTAGTTATTTCTTTATCCACATTTATGTCATATTGTTTAAAGTGAAGTTTTTCAGAAGTAGAAACTAATTCTTTCATAAACGATTCAGTTTCTTCACAAGTTTCACATGGTTCCTCTTTTGTAAAAAGCGCTATTGTCACATCGTTTTTCATACCTTCAAAAATTTCTTTCAATTGTTTTCTAATATCTTCATTTAACATTTCCATTAAAACATCCTCCTAAAATTTATTTATAAAAATTTACAAAGTATTTAAATATTCATTAGCAGATAGAGCAGCATTTGCTCCAGTAGCTGCTGAAATTATTATTTGCTTATAAGGATTATCTATAGAATCTCCAGCTGCAAAAATACCTTCAACATTGGTTCTACCAAATTTGTCTGCAATTATTTCACCTTTATCATTTAACTCAACTATATCCTTAAAAGGATCATTATTAGGCAAAGCTCCTATCTCTACGAATATACCATTTGTAGAAATAGTACGAATATTATCTGTAGCCTTATCCAACACCTTAACACCTGTAACTAACTTCTCTCCAATTACCTCAAGAATTTGTGTATTTAAGTGAACCTCTATGTTTTTTATCTTATTAATTTGATCAATCAAAATCTTATCTGCTCTTAATTGACTTCTATGAACTATAGTTACACTATTAGCTATTTTAGATAAATCAATGGCTGCTTCTATTGCAGAATTACCTCCACCTGCCACCACTACATCCAATCCAGCAAACAATGGACCATCACAAATAGCACAATACGCAACACCTTTTCCTACATATTCATCTTCACCTGGAACAGATAATTTCCTAGGTCTACTACCAGTTGCAAGTATAATGGATTTAGCTTTATAAGAGCTTCCATCAGACAAAACAATTTCTTTTATAACTGAGTCTTCAGATACTTTCAACCCCTCAACAGTAGAGTGTTCTAAAATAGGAATATCTAAATCCATCACATGGTCTTTAAACTTGTTCATCAATTCTTCACCACTTAAAGACGGATATCCCAAATAGTTTTCCACAACAGAAGTATCTACCACTTGTCCTCCAATATTTTTAGTTATTATCCCAACATTTGCTCCTTTACGTTTTGAATATAACCCTGCATTCAATCCTGCAGGTCCACCTCCGATTACTATTATGTCGTATACTGTATCAATGTCTAGTTTTTTACTATTATCAAAACCATCTTTTAAATTAACATCAAAATTAAAATCCATAAACAACCTCCTAACTTTTTGGGACGGTACTTGAATTTCATTGGTAAATACAAGCACTATTATTTATTAGTCAATATCTTACAAATTGAAGATTCTGATAAACCTCCAAATATTTTTCCAATTTCTTTAAGAGACAATGTAGAGTTTTTTCTAAATTGCCTAATTAAATCATTCCTCAAAGGTTTGTCAGCAATTATTTCCTCTACAGTTAAACCTTTAGTATTAGCTATCTCTTTCAATTCTATATACCCTTCTTCTATATTCCTAATGCAATCATCACAATCATTCATACTAACTAAACAGTCTTCCTTTTCAGTTAGTAAATCTAAATCCAATTTATCCAGCAAACCATCATCAAATATAATTCTTTGATCATAAAAACAGTAACTATTGTATCTAGTATCCTCTTCAATTCCACGAGCATGTATTTTGTCTAATATAGATATTAAATCTTTTTTATCCTCAATCAATATACTTTTATATCTATCCTTGAATATTGGAGAACTATCATCAATATACATAGCATATCTAATATTTATCCCTTTCATAATGCTGGATATATCTGATCCATTAGTGCCAATGATCAGATGGTATTCTTTTGATTTTATAACACAAAAGGCATATAGTTTAAAACCGCTAATCTTCTTTACAGATGATAAAATCGATAAAAACTTTTCTCTATCATCTTTATTGCGGAACAGTACTTTATCTTCATCACTAGATTGACTAATATAATAAACGCCATAATGATACTTATCTCTAGCTGTTCTTGGCAATTCATTCACATCCTTAAATAGTATTATAAACTAATTTAATAAAAAATTCAAGTACCGTCCCTATTTTTTTGAAAAAACCTAATTATAGTTTCTCATATTTAATCACAACCACATAAATTAGATAATTTTATGTCCATAGTAAATTTACATTCTTCGTCCATTTCATTATAAATTTCTAATATTAATTTATGTATCTTTTCTTTATCTCCTCTTATTGTAGTAGACAGTATTCCAACATTGTATTCTAAGTCATAGTCCATATAAAGGTGGAATATTTTTAAATAACCTGAACAAAATGTTTATGTATATTTCCATTTATTTTAATTCCATAACTCTTTAGTGTTTCATCTAATGCTTTCAATGTTAGATATATCTTTTCCTCGTAGCAATTTTCACCCATATGCCCAATTCTAAAAACCTTATCCTTTAGATGATCAAAAGCTCCTGCTATCATAGTATTATGTTTTTCTACCATATGGTTAAATATATCATCAAAAGTAACCCCATTGGGTATTAACACCGTAGTAACAGTATTTGAAAAGCCCTCTGTAGGATAAAGTTCTAACCCTGATTTAACTATGGCTTTTCTAACTGCATTACCTATTTTTTCATGTCTTTCTAGATAGTCTCCTTCCTCTAGCAACCTATCTATAGCAATATCTAAACTGTATATATTGCTAATAGGTTGAGTATAGGGAAACCATTTTTCTTCATACCAGTTTTTCCACAAAGCCAAATTACAATAGAAAGATTTAATAGGAGTTTCTCTATTTAATATTATATTCCAAGCTTCTTCACTAATACTTAAAAATGTCAATCCTGGAGAAGCTGACAAACATTTTTGACTTCCTCCTAGAACTATATCCATTTGCCAATTATCAACTTCTATAGGTTCTCCACCAATTCCCGAAACAGAATCCACTACAGAAACTATTCCATATTCCTTTAATAAAGGGCAAATCTTATCTACAGAATTGGTAATCCCAGAAGGCGTTTCACAATGTACCAAAGTAGCTAATTTAAAATCACTATCTTTTTCTAAGAAAGCCTTTAATTCTTCCAGATCAATAGGTTTTCTATAATCTCCTTTAAAATATACAACATCTCCACCATATATTTTAGCAAAATCACCAAAGCCATTCCCAAATATTCCATTATCTATGCAAAGTACTCTATCCCCTGGTTCAATAAGAGAAGCAGATGCAGCCTCTAATCCTAATATACCCTCACCATTTAGTATTAGTACATCTTCTTTAGTATTTAAAAGTCCTTTTAGCTTATTACAAGTTTCCTTATAATACTCAAAAAAATCATTATCCAAATCTGGATTGGTCGCGAGCACCTTTTCCGCAAAACAGCAAAAGTCCGCCGCTGCAGGCGCCCGGGCGGGCTGCGACTTGCCGCCGGGCAAGCGGGCGCCGAACCCCGCTTG
>NZ_DATHXO010000424.1:0-1756 GCF_035459645.1 Schnuerera sp. | reverse complement strand
ATAAAATCAACAATTTAATACCACTGGAAGGCATGATTAAAGCCCGTTTCAAATATTCCATTTGTGAGTAGGGGATAATTCCCCTATTATTATAGTCTTTTACTTATAGTTCAAGACAAGTAAAGGTTTTAACTACTGAACCAGATAATCAGTAGTGTTTTGTAACAAACAATGCTTTGCTGAATAGCAAAGTCTCTATAGTGAACGAGTAGACAAACTCAAGTAGCTATAGGCACAAAGACAAATAGACCATTGACGGAGTGCGATGGTAGTATATTTAGCATAATTCTAGATTATGCATATATGGATGTGACTAGCTTAGCACGTACCAATCACAACGGACAGGCATAATTGTTAGATGTTGTTAAGAAGCAACAAAAAATAATTCTCCACTAGTCAAATACAGCCTGTCTATTTGGCTAGAGTTAAAATTGTGAGTGTGTTGGAATGGTATACATGATAGTCTTAGAAACTATTGGGAGAAATCCTTGAGAGTTCGAATCTCTCCACTCACACCAAGACTTATTCATACTTATTAACAGTTTGGGAGAACTGTACAAAATCTCCCTACATATTATTTTTGGAGGATAAGAATGGAACAAGATTATATTGATACAGAAATTATAGAAAACGAAAATAAAAAAGGAAATTATATTATAAGAGATAAAAATATAAAAGAAAGTTTTAGTTTGGGAGAATTACTAAATGAAGATGAATTAGAAAAATTAAAGTCTATTTTATAAAGGGGGATGGATATTGTCTAATATAAAAAGACAAGCTAATGAGAATTTTAAGCAATATAAAATGAGATTATATAGAAATCAAGATATATATGGATTAACCAATAAAGAAATTGGTGATTTGCTCAATGCTGATACGGGCAATAATTGGGATGAATCGGCTTATAGAAAACACGCCCATGCTTACATAGAAGGATGGGATGATTGTTTAAATGAAAATATTACAGATGATGAAGTATTGGTTGAAATGGACAAGAAAATGGATGAAATGTACAAACAACAAGTTAAGACTAGAGATAAATTAAGAGAATTAAGAAAACATCTTAGAGATGAGGCAAGAATAGAAAATCTACAAGATGTTTTTATTGAATGTGCAAATATTATTTCAAAAGAGCAACCATTAGAATTAAATACATATCCTAGCTATCAAGGCGAAAGGGTAGCTATTTTACAATTATCTGACTTTCATATGGGAGAAATTGTAGATAATTTTCTTAATACATACAATCATGAAATATTTGATAAGAGAATAAACAAATTAACAACAGATGTTATTAACTATTGTAAATTAATGAATGTGGATACCTTAAAAATGCTTAATCAGAATGATCTAATAAGTGGAGATATTCATGTTACTACAAGAGTAATGAATGAAGAAGATGTGGTTTATCAAACTATGTACGTTGCTGAAACATTAGCAAATATGATGTTAGAATTTGCTAAAAATATAAATCAAGTTGAATTTTATTCTGTAGTCGATAATCATAGTAGAACAAATAAAAACAAAAAAGAACATATTGAAAAGGAATCTTTTGCAAGATTTATTCCTTGGCATTTAAAAACTAGATTAAAAGATATACAAAATATAAAAATAATTGAAAATAAAATAAATGAAGTTGAAGAATTTGAGATAGGCGTTGTAGATATATTCCATGAAAAAGCATTTTTTGTACATGGTCATAATGATAAAGTTAAAGATGTAATACCTGATTTAACTTTAATGACTAAAATGTTCC
>NZ_DATHXO010000423.1:0-19031 GCF_035459645.1 Schnuerera sp. | reverse complement strand
CCAGATGTATATGACTATAATATGGAAGAAGAAATAAAAGAATTCTATGATAAATTCTACCATTATCAATTATCTGAGGAAGAAATAGAAGAACTATTGAAAAACTCTACAAGATACTAACCCACAATAAGTTCCCAAAATGGTGCCAGGCACCAATTTGAGAACTTATTTGTAACACAATTGTAATAATTATAGAGTTAATGATTTAATATCTTTATAGAAAACCTACAAAGAAAAATTGGTAAATTTATGCTATTATATTAAGAGATATAGTTCGTATACTAAAATGCTGCTTATAGTTCTCCTTCTTTTTTAGTGACCTAAGAAGGAGATTATTTACCTATAAGAAGGGTATAAATTTTATTGATTAAAATTAAGGGGGTTTTAATGTGGATTTTAAACGGAAAAGATTGTTTAGCTTTGTGCTTTCATTCTTGCTTATTATAGGAATGTTTAGTTTACCTGCACAAGCTGAAGAAGAAACGGTACAATTAACAATTATAGGAACAACGGACATTCATGCAAATATTTACAATTGGTCCTATGAAGATGGTGAGGAGGTAGAGGATTTAGGATTAACTAAGGTATATTCTGTAATTGAAGAAATTAGGGAAGAAAATCCTAATACTCTATTGTTAGACAATGGTGACACTATTCAAGGTACTATTCTTGCTGATGATTTGTATAATACTAAATTAGAAGAACCTCATCCAGTAATCGATGTTATGAATTTTATGAAATATGATTCCATGACTTTAGGTAATCATGAATTCAACTTTGGACTTGATTTAATCGAGAAAATAGTAGAGGAAGCAGAGTTCCCAATTTTAGGTGCTAATATATATTGGAAAGATGGGACTAACTTTGTTAAGCCTTATATTATTAAGGAAGTAGCAGGTGTAAAAGTTGGTATTTTAGGCCTTGGGAATCCAAATATTCCAAGATGGGATGGCCCGAAGGTAACTGAATTAGAATTTGAAGCTATAGATAAAGCTGCAGATAAATATGTAGATGAGTTAAAAGATCAAGTAGATATTATAGTAGCTGTAGCCCATGCTGGATTAGAAGAGGAATATAGTGAGGCGGATTCAGTAAAATTGGCTATAGAAAAGAATCCTGAAATTGATGTTGCTTTAGTTGGCCATAGCCACGCATCAGTAGCTGAGACTTTAGGCAATACAGTAGTTGGTGGTGCAAGGGATGCAGGAAGACAAGTAGTAAGGTTTGATTTAACCCTTAAAGAAGAGGGAGAGAATTGGGAAATAATCGATAAAGAAGTAGAATTAATAGAAGTAACAGATTATGAAGCTTCAGAGGAATTAAAAGAATATGCCAAGAAATATCATGAAACAACTTTGGAATTTTTAGAAGATGTAATAGGGCAAGCAACAGAAGATTTCCATCCAGCTTCTGAAGTAAAAGGGATTCCAGAAGGGCAAATTAGAGATACAGCTGTAATGGATTTAATCAATGATGTACAGCTTAAATATTCAGGAGCAGATATATCTTCAGCAGCATTGTTTCAACCTTCTTCTAATATAAGAAAAGGAGATATTACCTATAGCAGTATTTTCGATATATATAAGTACCCAAATACTCTTGTAGGAGTAGAAATCACAGGTAAAGAATTGAAGGATTATATGGAATGGTCTGCTTCCTATTATAATACCTACAAACCTGGAGATGTAACTATAAGTTTTGATCCAGATATTAGGGCTTATAATTATGATATGTTCCAAGGAGTAGACTATAAAATAGATATATCTAAACCAGCAGGTGAGAGAATAGTTGATTTGAAATTTAAAGGTAAACCAGTTAAGGATGATGACACCTTTAAATTGACTATAAACAACTATAGACTTAGTGGTCTTCAAAGTATGGGTATTATAAGTGGAGAGGCATATTTCAATTCAGATCCTATATCTTTAAGATCCTATATAGCTCAACATATAAGTGAGCTTGGAACTATAGAACCAAAAGTAGATAATAATTGGGAAATTATAGGCGCTGATTTAGAACATCCACTTAGAGATTATGTGATTCAACAAGTCAATGAAGGGAAAATAGAAATTCCGGCTTCTGAAGATGGAAGGAGCATTAATAGTAAAGCATTAAATGTATATGAATTGATAGAAGAAGGACTAATACCTGAGGAAATATTAAAAGAACACACTTCTTCTATAGAGGTAGAAGGACCAGAAATAGAAGAGGAAGTAAAAGTAGAAGAAGTATATTCAGTAAAAGTAGGAGATGTGTTGTGGAGAATAGCTGAAAAATTCAATACAACATGGGAAAAATTAGCTGAATACAATAATCTTGCTAATCCACATCTAATATTCCCAGGACAAGAAATATTAATTCCTTAAAAAATAATTATAACAAGTTCTCACCATTGCTTAGGGCTGGTGAGAACTTGTTTGTCATAACGGTTTTCGACTAAGTAATATTAAATCCTATATATTTCCCGGGAAAAGGTTAAAATATAACAATAAAGAAGGAAATATGAAATTTATGTAGAATAATCTATATAGGACGATAGTCGGGGGGAATAGTATGGGAAGAAAACTTAGAATCGAATATTATGGTGCTATTTACCATATAATTCAACGTGGGAATAATAGAGCGCCAATTTTTAGAGATGAAAAAAACAAAATATATCTACTGGAACTTTTAAATGAATCGAAAGAAATATATGATTTTGAATTATTTGCCTATGTTATAATGAACAATCATTATCATTTTCTGTTACGAACTCTCAACATTCCCATTAGTAAGATAATGCATAATATAAACACCAAATATGCTAAATATTATAATGAAAAGATAAGCAGGACAGGGCCTGTATTTGAAGATAGGTATAAAGGGATATTAGTTCAGGATGAAAGTTATTTCCTCACTCTTATTAGATATATACATAATAATCCAGTAGCAGCTAATTTATCTAAATCTATGGAAGAGTATAAATGGAGTAGCGATGTGTTTTATAGGATGAATATAGGGAATATAGTAGATATAGATATTTTTTTAGAGATGCTTTCTTTAGATAGAAAAAAAGCAATAGAAAAATATGTAGAATTAATGAAAAAACAAGATTCTCATTATGAAGTTCTGAAGGATATATATGAAAAAAAGCCTATTATAGGTTCTAAAGAATTTATTAAATCTATAGATAAATCTGAAGAAGATAAAAAGAGAACTTTAGATGAAATATTAAAGCTATCTTGTCCTACAGAAAATGAGTTTAAACTCATAAAAGCAGGTTCTAGAAAAAGATATTTAACAAAATATAAAGTAGAATATATAGAACTAGGAAAGAAAGAAGGATATACCTATAAACAAATTGGAGAAAACATTGGAGTATCAGGGCCTTCAGTAAGAAAAATATTTAAAAAATAAGTTCCATTTTTCGTGCCAGGCACCATAAAGGAAACTTATTTGTAATATAATTGTAACATAGGAAAGGTAATTGTGTATAATACCCTTAAAATGGGTAATTAATAATTAATATTTTTAATCAAAAAAAGGGGAGGTATAGTAATGTTTTTTAGAAACAAAAAGGTTCTAAGTTTATTTTTATCCTTAGCATTGGTACTAGGTATGTTGTTGGTTCCAGTACAAAATTTGGTGTTTGCTGAGGAAGGAGAAGTGGTCAAGCTTACCATTGTCCATACTAATGATATTCACAGTAGGGTAAGTGGTGATGATAATGCAATAGGATTTCCTAGATTAGCAACGAAGATACAAGAATTAAAGGAAGAAAATCCAAATGTATTGGTACTAGACGCAGGAGATACTGTTCATGGTTTACCAATAATAACTGTTTCTCGTGGGGAAGCCATGATAAGACTGATGAACGAAGTTGGCTATGATGTTATGGTGCCAGGAAATCATGATTTTAACTATGGTTATGACAGATTAATTGAATTAGATGAAATGGCAGAGTTTCCAATAGTAGCTGCAAACGTTATTAAGGAAGACGGTACCAGAGATTTAGAAGAGTATATTATTAAAGAAGTAGAAGGGATTAAAATAGGTATTTTTGGATTGGCTACTGAAGAGAGTAAATACAAGTCTAATCCGAAGAATACTGAAGGAGTAGATATTGTAGACCCAGTTGCTAAAGCTGAAGAAATGGTGGAAAAGCTAAAGAAAGAAGAAGTTGATATGGTTATAGCTTTAGTTCATATAGGAGTAGATGATGAAAGCGATCCAAAATCTACGGATATAGTAGAGAATGTAGAAGGTATTGATTTAATAGTAGATGGACATAGCCATACAATTTATGAAGAGGGAAGATTAATTGGAGATACTTTACTAGTTCAAACAGGCGAATATCTTAATAATATTGGTATTGTAAATATTGAATTTACTGAGGGTGAAGTATCTAAAAAAGAAGCTACACTTTTCACTAGGGAAGAGGCAGAAGAATTAAAAGAAGATGAAAAGGTAAAAGGTATAATTGAAGGATTGGAAAAAGAAAATGAAAAAATATTATCTACTGTAATAGGTTCAACTAAGGTTAGACTAGATGGAGATAGAGAAATAGTTAGAACCCAAGAGTCTAATTTTGGAAACCTAATGGCTGATGCTATGCTTAATATAACAGGAGCAGATGTGGCTATTACCAATGGTGGGGGAATTAGAGCACCTATTGAAATAGGTGAAATTACTAAGGGACATGTATTAGAAGCATTCCCATTTGGTAACTATGGAGTTATGATGGAGATCAAAGGTATTGATATATTAAATTCTCTAGAGCATGGAGTAACTGAATATCCAGAATCTGCAGGAAAGTTCCCACAAGTAGCCGGTATGACTTTTAAAATAGATCCAACTGGAGAGGCTGGCAATAGAGTAAAAGATTTACAAATCGGTGGTGAAGATGTAGATTTAAATAAAGTCTACAAATTGGCTACTAATGATTTTATGGCTGTTGGTGGAGACGGTTATGAAGATTTAGCTAATGGAAATATTATAGCAGAATTTGCTGCTTTTGATGAAATGTTAGCTCAATATATAGAAGAATTAGGAGAAATAGATATTGCTGTTGAAGGTAGAATAACAGAAACAGAAGAAGCAGAAGAAGTAGCGCCAACACCAGAACCAATAGTATCAGAAGAGTCCTATGTAGTAAAATCAGGAGATGTTCTATGGAAAATAGCCGAGAAGTTTGGACTAACTTGGGAAAAACTAGCAGAATACAATAAGCTTCAAAACCCACATTTAATATTCCCAGGTCAAAAGATATTAATACCTACAAAATAGGTTAATATTTATATAATCCCACTGAGGTGTTAACACTTCAGTGGGATTTGTTTATGGGAGTTTAAAATCTATATCAAATATTTTTCCACCTAATTCTAATTTTCTTTCTGCTGGTTTCGTTTGTGAAATTACTTTTCCTTTTCTAATTACGTATAAACATTCACTAATAAGTCTAATTGCTTCTTTTTCATCTTTTGCATCTAATATTATTAAATCTGCTTGTTCACCTACATTTATACCATAATCATCTGCATGAATAGTTTTGGCTCCGTTTACACTTATCATATCAAATAGTTGTAGAATTTGTTGATTTCCACTTAAATGAGCAGTATGAAGTAGTATATGAGCTGTTTGTAACATATTTCCTTTTCCTAAAGGACCAAAGGGATCCATAATATTGTCATTACCAATGCTGACATTCACACCACTGTTGATCAGTTGATCTACTCGAGTATGTCCTCTTTTTCTTGGATAACCATCTAGTCTGTTTTGTAGAATAGCATTGGATGTAGGGTTTGTAACTATATTTATATTTGCTCTTTTTAATATACTTATTAATTTAGACGCATAGTCATTTTGATAGTTGTGCATAGCTGTTGCATGACTAGCAGTAACTAGCCCTTCCATTCCATTTAAGATTGTATATTTAGCAATAACTTCTGTAAATCTAGATTGATCATCTCCAGTTTCATCTGTATGAATATCGATTAGTTTATTATATTTGTTAGCTAAGTTGAATATATATTCAATGGATTTTATACCATCTTCTCTTGTTAATTCTATTTGTGGGATACCGCCTATAACATCGGCACCCATCCTTATGGACTCTACCATTAATTTATCCATATTATTAATTGAAAATAGTCCATCTTGTGGAAAAGCTACTATTTGAATATCAACGTATTCTCTCATTTCTTCTTTAATTTCTAGAAGGGCTTCTAGAGTCATTAGACTTGGTTCTGTAGAATCGGTATGAGTTCTTATTTTAAGTACTCCATTTGTAATTAACCACTTTATTGTTTCTTTTGCATTTTCTTTTATATCTTCTTTGGTTAAATCTTTTTTACGTTCTCCCCATATCTCAATTCCTTCTATAAGAGTACCACTTTCATTATATCTAGGAATACCTGCACTAAGGGCAGAGTCTAAGTGTACATGGGATTCAACAAAGGGAGGGGTTACTAAATTACCTTTAGCATCGATTTCTTTTAAACCTTTATTTTGAATTGTTTTATTAATCTTTATAATTTTACCTTTATCTATCCCTATATCTACTAGATACTTTTTATCTCTTAGCTTTGCATTTCTAACAATTAGTTCCATATAATTCTCCTTTCGATATTAAAAGAAAACTAATCCCTAAGCCTTTATTTATATATCTACCCATATAATGTTATAATACTATTATTAGGGGGTGTATTAGCATGAAAGAAATAGAATTTACGGATATAGATGGAATCAAGGTAGGTCATGCTCAGAATTTAGAGGCTGGTACTGGATGTACAGTAATTATATCTGAGGAAGGAGCCACTGGTGGAGTAGATGTAAGAGGAGGGTCCCCTGGGACTAGGGAGACTGATTTATTAGATCCACAAAATTTAGTGGACAAAATCCATGCTGTTATGCTTTCGGGAGGTTCAGCTTTTGGGTTGGATGCAGCTTCTGGAGCTATGAAATACTTAGAAGAAAGAGATATTGGATTTGATGTACAAGTAACAAAGGTGCCCATAGTATGTAGTGCAGTATTGTTTGATTTAGTAGTAGGAGATTATAAAGTAAGACCGAATTTAGAAATGGGATATGAAGCCTGTGTTAATGCAACCAATAGGGAATGCCCCAATGGCAATATTGGAGCTGGAACCGGAGCCACAGTAGGAAAGTTTTTAGGGATAGAAAGGGCTATGAAAGGTGGATTAGGGTCATATGCCATCCAGATAGGAGATTTAAAGGTAGGTGCTATAGTAGCTGTCAATGCTTTAGGAGATATAATAGACCCTGAAACTGGGAAGATTTTAGCGGGCTTATTAGATGAAGATAAGAAAAAATTAATTGGAACGGAAAATGTAATGACTAAAAAGTATAGCGAAAAGAAGAATATTTTTAGTGGCAATACTACTATAGGTGTTGTGGCTACCAATGGAATATTTTCCAAGGCCGAAGCTAATAAATTAGCATCCATGTCCCATAATGGATATGCTAGAACCATGAGACCAGCTCATTCCATATTTGATGGGGATACTATATTTACTATGGCTACAGGGAAAATAGAAGCTGATATTAATGTAGTAGGATTTTTAGCAGCAAGGGCTATGGAAAGAGCAGTAGTAAATGCTATTAAATCCGCAGAATCTGCATATGGCTTTAAAGCGTATAGAGAATTAAATATGGATTAGTAATATAGAAATATGACTCCCTCTTACTTCAATATTTAAATGAGAGGGAGTCTTTATTTATAGGTAGTATTAAAAAAATCTATACAATCTATATTTAGATAGATTTATTTAATTGGAATAAAAGTATTAGTTATGCTAAAATAGCTGAAGATTCAAGAATAATAAGGATAATAAGGAGAAAATTATGGAGGACCCAAAGGGAAATATAGTATTTGCATCCTTAAAAAATATTTCAAAGAGTTTTGGAAAAATTAATGCTTTAAAGAATGTAACTATGGAAATTGAAAAGAATAAAATAACAGCAATAGTTGGAGATAATGGTTCTGGTAAAAGTACCCTTATTAAAATTCTATCTGGTACTATAAGACCGGATAGTGGGAGTATATACATAGAGGATAATCTTTACAAATATATCACACCTAAACTAGCTTATGAAAATGGTATAGCAACAGTTTATCAAGATTTGGCTTTAGATAATTTTAGAGATGTGATCGGAAATATTTTTTTAGGTAAGGAGATAACTAAATTCGGTTTCATATTAGATTATGAAAAGATGTATAAAGAAACTGAGTTTCTACTAAAAAACCTTAATATAAATATTCCTTATTTAAAAACACCTGTAGGTTATTTATCAGGAGGCCAAAGGCAGTCTGTGGCAATTGGAAGGGCTGTTTATCAGGGAAAAAAATTAATAATTTTTGATGAGCCAACAGCTGCCATGGGGGTAAAGGAATCTACAGCAGCTAATAACTTGATAAAATCGTTACCTGATAAAGGATTTGCAGTACTAATTATAAGCCATGATATTTACCAGGTATTTGATATAGCTGATAGAATTTTTATTCTGGAACATGGTGAAGTAGTTGATGATGTAATTAAAAACCGAGTTACGCCACAGGAACTAAGGGAAAAAATTAGTCTTGGAGCTAAGAATTGTTTAAGAGAGAGTGAATGTATTGATTAAAAAATATGATAAGAAATCTGTTGGAATAGAAAAACCTTTTACACAATTATTTTTACTTGGAATTATGATTTTATTAGTTATATTTTTATCAATAAAATCTCCATATTTTTTTACTTGGAATAATTTAAGAAATATACTTGATCACAGTTCAACAAAATTAATAATGGCTATAGGAATGACTTTCGTAATTTCTTCTGGAGGTATTGATTTGTCTGTAGGAAGTATTGTTGCACTAACTGGAATATGTATTGGATTAATGCTAAAGGGTGGAGTATCTGTAGTGTTGTCATCTATAATAGGGGTTTTAATAGGCGGTATACTAGGTGCTATTAATGGTGTTATTATTTCAAAGCTTAAAATAGCTCCTTTTATTGTGACCATAGGTAGTATGTCTTTATTTAGAGGAATTAGTTTGGTAATAACAGAGGGTATGCCGATATATGGTTTTCCTCCCCAAATCACATATTTTGGAAAAGGAAATCTTGGTAAGATCAACCCTCCAATAATTTTAGGAATATTTATGGTAATACTCTCTGTTTTTTTACTTAAATATACAAAATGGGGACAATATAGCCTTGCTCTAGGTGGGAATGAGGAGGCCTTGAGAAGAGTAGGGGTTTCTGTTAATTTCTACAAGACAACAATTTACATATTTTCTGGATTAATGGCTGGATTAGCAGGATTAATCTATATATCAAGGCTTAATGCAGCTGAACCTAATGCAGGGTTTATGCTAGAATCAGATATTATTGCTGCTGTTATTTTAGGAGGAACTTCCATGAAAGGAGGTAAAGCTAGTATTGGTGGCACAGTAATAGCTTGTTTGCTGTTAGGAGTAGTTAGAAATGGTCTAACTTTATTGAGTATTTCTTCGTATTATCAGCAGTTGTTTATAGGAGCAATCATTATCATATCTGTATCAATATCAGAAATAAGACAAAGAAGACAGATGCAGATTTGATAATTATAGAAAAGATATTTTAAAGGAGATGAAGTAATAAAATGAAAAAAGTGATATCATTAGTATTAGTTTTAACTATGTTAATTAGTATGTTAATTGGTTGTACGCCTAAGGATATGGAAACTACGGAATTAGATAGTACAAATGAAGCAGAAGAAATGGACTTAGTAGAAGAAAATAATAGTGAAGAAGAAGGTAATTCTAAAATTGCTGAAATGGAAGAAATATTAATGGAACAATTGGAACCAATGCCAGAACTTGATGGAGGAGAAAAAATAGGTGTTTTAATAATTTCTCTTACTAATCCTTTCTGGTCAAATATGAAGGATAAATATGAAAAGGCTGGAGAAGAATTAGGAATTGATGTAGAAGTACTATCTGCTCCAACAGAAGACGACACTACTTCCCAACTTGAGACATTAGATGGAATGATAGTTAAGGATTACGATGCTATTGTATTTTCACCAATAGATGGTAACAATTTAATTCCAGCGCTGCTAAGAGCTAATCAAGCTAATGTACCTGTAATAAATTTAGGTCCTGGAGTAAATCAAGATGCATTAAATGAACAAGGTGGACATGTTGATGGCATTATTACTGTGGATTTCGAGAATCAAGGTAAAATGGTTGCCGAAGATATGATAAAACAAATGCCTGATGGTGGTAAGGTAGCTATAATACAAGGTATCCCTGGGGCTGGACAGAGTGAAGGACGTACTAAAGGAGCAAAAGAGGTCTTTGAAAACACAGAAGATGTTGAAATTGTAAGTATTCAACCTGGAAATTGGGATAGAAATACAGCTTATAATATTGCTACAGACCTTATTCAAGCTCATCCAGATTTAAAAGGAATATTTGCTTGTAATGATGTAATGGCTCTTGCTGCAGTAGAAGCTTTAGAAACAGCTGATAAAAAGGATGGAATTATAGTATATGGTGTAGATTTTACAGAAGAGGCACAGGTAGCTATAAAGGAAGGACGTCTTGATGGTTCTATTACCTATTCTCCATCGGTATATACAAAAGCAGCTTTGCTTTTATCTCTAAAAATTGTTCAAGGTGAAGAAGTGGAAGGCTCAGTATACTCTCCCCTTGCAGTGGTAAATAAGGAGAATATAAATGATTTTGACGGATGGAAATAGACCTAAAAACTACTTGGTAGAAACGGCTTTGTTAGGCCATGGCCTTATATCCGTAGAGGATTATGAGATATTATCTGCTTGGCCCAAAGGAGCAATGTTAGCTTGGATGGAAAAGGGAAAAATACGTATAGGAACCATTGAGGAGTTCATACCAGGAAGACAGGAAAGGGATAGCTGGACTAGACTTGATGGCCGTAAGGTTAAAGAAGAGTGTAATACTAATATAAACGCCTATCTTACAGCTTCAGGTACTATGGCAGTAGCCAAAGAAATAGGCTGTCCGGTAGTAGTTTCAGCTGGTATAGGAGGAATAGGAGATATTAAAGAGGAAAGGCTTTGTTATGACTTACCTGCTCTTTCCCAAATGGATATTACCCTTGTGGCTACATCTCCTAAAGATATGCTAGATATGGAAGGGACTTTAAACTGGCTTAAGGATCACGGAGTCAATATATTAGGGTTTGAAACAGAGTATTGTGACGGATATATATTAAGTCTTAAGCCTTATAGGCTATTAAAAAAATTATCCTATGAAGATGCAAATCAATTGGAATATGGTTGTAATCTAGTTTTAAATCCAATACCTAAGGATCATCGCTTGAAAGATGGATCTTTTTTAGAGGAAGCTATTAGAGCTGGTAAAGAAGCTGAAGAAAAAGGACAACATTATCATCCAGCAGCTAATGCTTGTTTTGATAGACTGAGTTTTGGTTTATCATCAAAAATTCAACTTGAATCTTTAATTTCTAATATAAAATTAGCAGAGATAATAACTGAGAATAGATAGTATAAGGAAATCAAATGGCAAAAATTTTTGTCATTTGATTTCTATTTTTGTTAGATTTGAGTTATAATAATATAGATAAATTAAAATGAGAAGGTGGACACATGGCAAATAGGATAGTAGTAGCATTGGGCGGGAATGCACTTCAAGAAAACCCAAAAGATATTTCAGCAAAGGCTCAACTTAAGACTGCTAAAAAAACAGCAAGATCCATAGTAGATCTTATAGAGGAAGGTCATGAAGTAGTAATAGTCCATGGTAATGGACCACAGGTAGGCCAGATTGTTTCAGTATATGAAAAAGCATTAGATATACCTAATATGCCTTTTCCAGAATGTGGAGCTATGAGTCAAGGGTATATAGGTTATCATTTACAACAAACAATAAGGGAAGAGATGATAAAAAGAGGTATATATAAGGAAATAACGGCTATGATAACTCAAGTAGTAGTAAGTAATAATGATTCAGCTTTTACTAAGCCTTCTAAACCAGTAGGTTCCTTTTTTACAGAAGAGGAAGCTATTAAACTAGAAAAGCTTTATGGATATACAATGAAGGAAGATGCAGGCAGGGGTTGGAGAAGAGTAGTTCCTTCACCAGAACCTATAGATATTGTAGAATCTCAAACTCTTAAGGTATTAGTAGATTCAAACTTTGTAGTAATAACTGCTGGAGGAGGAGGTATACCTGTAGTAAAGAGGAATGATGGAAATCTAGAGGGAGTATCTGCAGTAATAGATAAGGATTTTGCAGCTGAATTAGTAGGGGAGATAATCGATGCAGATATGTTAATTATCCTTACAGCAGTAGAAAAGGTATGTATAGATTTTAACAAATCAACGGAAAAAGGGTTAGATATGATTACTATAGAAGAAGCTGAGAGGTATATTGAAGAAGGTCAATTTGCACCAGGATCCATGCTTCCTAAAGTTAAAGCTGCTGTGAAATTTGTAAAAAGCAAGAAGGGAAGAAAAGCTATAATAACATCTCTTGACAAGGCAAAAGAATGTATTATAGGAGAAATAGGAACTAAAATTCAGAATGATTTTTAGAATTTAATTAATAATATTACAGAAATATTACAAATAAGTTCTCTAAAACGTGCCTGGCACCATAAAGGGAACTTATTGTGAAATAAATATTAATTTCGATATTCCTTTTTTATTTTTTTATGGTATAATGGGTAATGTATTAAACTACCCACATACAAACCCCATAAAAAATTAGCCCTTTTCATGGGCTAATTTTTTTTATTCATTTTTAGTTTTATATTGCTTAAAAGTAATTGCAGTTCTTCTGCTAAAGTAGCTAGGCTTTCAGTGGAAGAGCTAATTTCTTCCATAGATGCCATCTGTTCTTCTGAAGCTGCAGAAGAGTTTTGAATTTGGGATGCGATGTCTTGGCTCATTTTTTCAATAGAAGTAGAAGAGCCTACTACAGATTCTACATAGTTTTCTACATTTTTTGTAGATTTTGTGACTTCTTTAATTCTCTCTGCTATTTGATGGATTAAATTAGCAATTTCATTAAAGCTTTCTTTTGTTTCGTTAACTCTTGTAATACCCATATCTACTTCCTTACTACTGGAGTCCATTTTTTCATTGGCTTCCTCTATTAATAAATTGTTGGAATTAATAAGGTTATGAATTTCTTCGGTAGATTTTTGGGTTTCTTCTGCTAACTTTCTTATTTCATCAGCTACAACAGCAAATCCCCTACCAAATTCTCCAGCTCTAGCGGCTTCTATAGCGGCATTAAGAGCTAACAGATTTGTTTCTTCTGAGACATTTTGAATAATTTCTAACATATGGTTCATTTCTTTAGAACTATTACTAATATTATTTAAAGAGGATTTAACACTTAATGTACTATTTTCAATATTACCCATTTGAATTATAACTTCTTCTATTTTTTCTTTTCCTATTTCTGTTCTATCTACTACTTTTCTTCTTAATCCTTCTGCATTTTCTGTTTGGGCTGTTACGTGGTCTAATTGGTTTGATATTTCTTTTATTGATGAAGTTACATTTAATATTTCATTTAGTTGAGCATTTGAAGATTCAGCAATTTCATTGGAGGATTCTGCAATATTTGTAGCTGCTGCTGTAGATTCCTCGGAAATAGCAGCTAGTTCTTCTGAAGATGCTGCTACTTGATGAGAAGACTCTTGGACTTCTCCTGCAAAATTTCTCATATTATCTATGATCAATTGTAGGGAAGAGGCCATTTTGCCAAGTTCATCTTTCCTTTTTAATAATTTATCTTCTATATCGATACTAAAATCTAACTGAGATAGGCTATGTGCACAATCTGTAATTTTGCCTATTGGCTTTGTAAGATTTCTACTAAATATTACAGAGAATAATACTCCAATTATAATTGCAAGTATAATTACATAGAGTAGAGTTTGTCTTAATGAGTTTAATCCACTTAGTATTTCCGATTCATCAATGCTTACGACTAAAGTCCATCCTTTGGATTCAATAGGTGCAAAGCCTATATGGACTATTTTGTTATTTTCTACATATTTGCCAATACCTGGTTCCCCTTCGTTTATCATCTCTTCCATGGTAATTACTTCATCAACCATATCTGAAGATACTCGATCCTTCAATCCACCAAAGTTTGCTCCTTCACTGGAATCATTAGAAATAGAAGCGCTTCCTACCACTGTTGGATGAGATACAATATCAGCTATTTCATTTAATATGTAGGCAAATCCATTTTCTCCAAATTCTATATCTTGAGCTATTTGATAGAATTCATCAGCAGATTTGAAGGCTACTACAACTCCTAAATGAACTCCCTGATGCTTCAAAGGAGCAGCAATTATTACTTCTGTTTTTCCAGTTATTTCATTTCTTATGGGTTCTGAGAAAAAAGCTTTTCCTGCTATGGCTCTTTGGAAAAAGTCTTTTTGGTAGATATCTATTTGAGTTCCATTATCTAATAAAAGGTTTCCTTGTACATCAGATATACCAATATGGGAAAACTTCAATCTACCTTTCTCAATTTTTAATATTTCGAATTTTTCTTCCTCTGGGATATCTGGATTTGATATAGCTTCTAAATTACCCAAAGTTTCCACAGATAAAGTATAACTTTTAATTTGTTCATCAACTAAATTTGCAGAATCAATTGCTTTATTATAAAGTAGTTCATTATAGGATTTAATTAGTTCATCTTTAGAAATAAAGTAAGAAATAAGACCTAATGTTAAAGTGAGTATAATAAGGATAGAAGTAGTTGAGATTATCATTTTTTTACCTATACTTTTTTTGTCTATATTATTGACTTTTTTCCTAACTTTTTTCTTATCTTTAGGTTTCTTCATCGAAGGTCAACTCCTTTATGATAATTTCATAATAATTATTTCCATATTTAAATATTAGACAAAAGTTTTCAAAATCCTCTATTTTTTACAAAAATAAATGGGATAGAATTAAATATATTAATATGTATAGTTTATACAAAGATGAATTGTTTAGGTAAATTAGAATATATTGACAAAGGCATAGTAGATAGGTATACTTTAAATAGACAAAACATTTTAAAAAGTAAAAATATTAGCTAAATTATCTAGGGTTCATTCAATTTTCTTTAAAACAATATAAGTAGATATGTAAAGCTACATGTCTTAAATATTATAATAAGGAGGAAATTTTTATGAAAAGAAAGTTTGGACTGTTACTACTTGCTTTAGTTTTGATTGCCTCTTCTTTAGTAGGGTGTACTGAATCTGAAGACACTGCTGGAGGCTCCTCTGACGTAATAAAAATTGGAGTATTTGAACCAATGACTGGAGTTAATGCTGCTGGAGGGCAGATGACAGTTGAAGGAATTGAATTAGCTAATGAAGCAAAAGGTGAAGTATTGGGACAAAAAGTAGAATTAGTTATAGTGGATAATAAATCTGATAAAGTAGAATCGGCTAATGCAGCTTCCAGATTGATAGAAAAAGATGAGGTAGTTGCTATTATTGGTAGTTATGGTAGTTCTTTATCCATGGCAGCAGGGGATATTGTTAAAAAACAAGAAGTACCTGCCGTAGGTTGTTCTCCAACCAACCCATTAGTAACGTTAAATAACGATTATTATTTTAGAGTTTGTTTTATTGATCCATTCCAAGGTACTGTAATGGCTAATTATGCAGTAAATGATTTAGGAGCAAAAACTGCAGCTATTATCCAAGACGTTACCCAAGACTATTCAGTTGGACTTAGTAAATATTTTATTGATGCATTTAAAGAATTAACAGGTGATGAAAATAGTATAGTTGAAATGTCATCCTACAATACAGGAGACCAAGACTTTACTGCACAGCTTACTAATGTAAAGGCTAAAAATCCAGATGTAATATTTGCACCAGGGAATTATGGAGAGTCAGCATTGCTAATTAGACAAGCTAGAGATTTAGGCATAGATGTTCCTATTTTAGGTGGAGACACCTGGGAATCTCCAGAATTTTTATCCATTGGTGGAGAGGCAGTAGAGGGAGCTGTATTTAGTACCCACTTTACAGCTGAAGCACCAGTAACTGATGTATCTGGGGTTTTCTTAGATGCCTATAGAGAAGAATTTGATAAAGAAGCCAATGCTTTCGCAGCCTTAGGTTATGATGCTTATATGGTAATAATAGATGCTATTGAAAAAGTTGGTTCTGTTGATTCTAAAGCTATTAGAGATGAACTTGCAAAAGTAGAAGGATTCGTAGGAGCAACAGGGACTATTACTTTAGATGAAAATGGTGATGCGGTTAAATCTGCTGTTATTAATAAGGTTGAAGATGGTGAATTTGTTTATTTGACTACTGTTGAACCTAAATAATATATTTAGGTCATAAGGGGGACTTGATATGGGTAATTCAGGTTTTTTGCAGCATTTAACTAATGGTATTTCTTTAGGTAGTTTATATGCTTTAATTGCTATAGGGTATACCATGGTTTATGGAATTTTAAGGCTTATAAACTTTGCACATGGAGATATATTTATGTTAGGAGCTTATATAACTTATTATGGAATATTGTTCACATCTATCCCATGGTGGCTTGTGTTTATATTTGCCTCAGTATTTACCGGATTTATCGGTCTCCTCCTGGAAAAAATAGCTTATAGACCATTAAGGGAATCTCCAAGAATTACTATTTTAATTTCGGCCATTGGGGCCTCCTTCTTTTTACAAAATTTTGGAATAGTAGTATTTGGGGGAAGGCCTAAGGCCTTCCCTGTCCCTAATATTTTTAACAAGGTTATAAGATTGGGAGGAGTATCAGTAAGTGTAGTTACTTTTATAATACCAATAGTTACAATAATATTGCTTTTAGGTCTTACCTATTTTATAACTAAAACCAAAACAGGTATGGCTATGAGGGCTTTATCTAAGGATTATGAAACGGCAAGTTTAATGGGGATAGATATAAACAAAATTATTTCCATTACTTTTTTTATAGGTTCTTTCCTGGCTGCAGTAGGTGGAGTTATGTGGGGTACTAGATATCCACAATTAATGCCTTTAATGGGTGCTATGCCAGGATTAAAATGTTTTATAGCTGCTGTAATAGGTGGAATTGGAAATATCACCGGAGCAGTTATAGGAGGATTTATATTAGGTTTGGGAGAGATTATGATAATAGCTTTACTTCCAAATTTAACTGGATATAGGGATGCTTTTGCATTTGTCCTTTTAATTGTAATACTCCTAGTGAAACCAACAGGTTTAATGGGAGAAAAAATTACAGAGAAGGTGTAGACTATGAAAGAAAAAAATAGACTTAATAAAACTACGATTATAATAATTATTGTTACAATAATAGGGTTATTTATAGCCAATAGAACTTTAGATGATTATAAATTGAGGATAATTAATCTTTGTGGTATTTATATAACCTTAGGTCTTAGTATGAATCTTATTAATGGTTTTACAGGGTTGTTTTCTTTAGGGCATGCTGGGTTTATGGCTATAGGAGCTTATACTGTGGCAATTTTAACTATGCCTATTCCTATGAAAGAGATGAATTTTTTCATGAAACCTATGGTACCATTTCTGGCCAATATAGAGTGGCATTTTTTACCTGCTTTGCTTATGGCTGGAATTATGGCAGGATTGTTTGGATTTTTAATAGGCGCACCAGTTTTGAGACTTACCGATGATTATTTGGCTATAGCCACATTAGGCTTTGCAGAGATAATTAGGGTAGTTTTCACCAATATTCAATCTATAACCAATGGTGCTTTAGGATTAAAAGGAATTCCTAATTATACAAATGTATGGTGGAGCTGGGGAATAGCCCTTCTTACCATTGGATTTATTGTATTTTTAATGGATGGGAGTTATGGTAAGGCCTTTAAGGCTATTAGGGAAGATGAAATAGCAGCTCGGTCTATGGGAATAAATCTTTTTAAGCATAGAGTTATGAGTTTTACTTTTGGTTCTTTTTTAGCAGGAATTGGAGGAGGACTTTTGGCAGCTTTATTGGGTACTATAGATCCAAATATGTTTAGAATTACTCTTACCTTTAATATTTTATTGATTGTTGTACTGGGAGGTTTAGGAAGTATTAAGGGTTCTGTAATTTCTGCCATAATAGTTACGGTAATGATGGAAGTTCTTAGATTTTTAGATCAATCTATGGATTTAGGATTTGTTCAACTAAAAGGAGTACCAGGAATGAGGATGGTTGTTTTTTCTATAATCCTTATGGCAGTAGTTATATTTAGAAAAGAAGGATTGTTGAAGGAAAGCTAAAAAAGGATGTGAATTAAGACATGCTAAAAATAGATGATATGACCATGAAATTTGGTGGGGTTATAGCCTGTAATAAATTTAATGCAAATATAGAAAAAGGCCAGATAGTTGGATTAATTGGGCCTAATGGAGCGGGCAAGACGACAATTTTTAATGTTATTACAGGAGTATATAAGCCAACGGAAGGACAAGTTATATTTAATCCAAAAGAAGATGAAGAACATTTATTGACTGGATTAAGTCCTGATGAGATAGCAAAACTTGGAGTATGTAGAACTTTTCAAAACATTAGATTATTCAAAGAATTATCTGTTTTGGAAAATGTTTTTATTGGGAACCATTTAAGGATTAAATCCAATGTTTTTTCCTCTATATTTAGATTTCCTAGTTATAGAAAAGAAGAAAAAGATATGCTGGAGAAATCTTTTTATCTGTTGGAAAAGGTAGGCTTAAAAGATGAGATGGATGAAAAAGCTTATTCTTTGCCTTATGGGAAACAGAGGAGACTAGAAATTGCACGGGCGTTAGCTACAGAGCCAAAATTGTTGTTGTTGGATGAACCTGCAGCAGGTATGAATCCTCAAGAGACTAGGGAATTGATGGGATTTATAGAAGAGATAAAAGAGGAATTTGATTTAACAATATTTTTAATAGAACATCATATGGAAGTTGTAATGGGAATATGTGAAGAGATCTTTGTATTAGATCATGGTGTTTTAATTTCTCAAGGTAACCCAGAGGAGATTCAAAATGATCAAAGGGTTATAGAAGCCTATT
>NZ_DATHXO010000422.1:0-1875 GCF_035459645.1 Schnuerera sp. | reverse complement strand
CAAATTTTAAACTATTATCCCAAGATATATTAAAATTACTTACTTCTCCAGTTTGAGTATCTACACTAATATATACATTGTTTTCGTTAAAAAATATGTCGTCTTCTACTCTTGTATAACTATAGCTATAATCCCTTAAATTATTTCTACGATATGCATTATAAATATCATCTTCATCTCTAGATTTGATTTTATCTAATACATCTGGATATAATTTTTTAAGGAAATCTTTAGCTATTTTTTCTCCCTCTTCTTTAGTTATTTTAGGAAATTTAAAAATTCTTGTATCTCTGTTAGGACTATATTCACTTTTCCAATAACCTGTTATATTTCCTTCTTCATCAATATCAACGCCAATATTTTTGTTTTGACCGCTCCAAGATAGGTTTGTAATATTTTTACCATTTATGTCCTCATACTGATGCTTGTTAAAACGCTCGTACTCTTCTCCTATTTTGAATAAGGTTTTGATTTTCTGAATATCTTTGCTTAAACTATCCTCTTCTGCAAATCCATTCAATGGTATACATGTAATTAATAGTGTTAATATCATTGCTGATATTAAAAGTTTAAATTTTATTATTCTCATTAATATCCCCTCCTAATATTCAGTATATAGTATTTTAATATATTTAACCATATTATGGAGCAATAATTTAAATATATTTATAAATTCTTTTATTCTATAACAACTATTGCCTCATAGCCCTTAGTCTTTAATTCCTTTACTAAAGCATCTGCATTGGCTCTAATACTAAATGTACCTACTTGCACTTTGTAAATCATTGTTCCACCATCTTCATTGTATGATATTCCAAAATTACTCAATATTCCTTTTGCTACAGCTATTGCTAAATCATCTTGTCTTTTTTTTAATATATGAGCATCTTGGAAGTTAGTAATGAAAGCCAGTTCAACTAAAACTGCTGGCATTCTAGTCAATCTTAAAACATCAAAATCCGCCGTCTTAATACCTCTATTTACAGTATAAACACCATTTAGAATTATACTATCTTGAATTGCTTTTGCTAATTTACCACCTGAATTACTACTAGTATATCTGTATGTTTCTACCCCCTTTACTGAAGAGTCGTGAAATCCATTACAGTGAATTGATATAAATACATCTGAACCTGCCTTATTTGCCATTGTAGCTCTATCTGTCCTATCTAAAAACACATCTGTAGTTCTAGAATATCTTATATCTAATCCATGTTTTTTTAATATATTGCCAATTTTCATAGTTATTGCTAATGCTATGTCTTTTTCTCTTAATCCATTTCCTAATGCGCCTGGATCTTTCCCTCCATGACCTGCATCTAAAAATACCTTTACCATAATCAACACCTCCTTGATTTTATTTTTCAAGATTATTCTCATCCACTATTTAGTCCTTCAATTAATATATGTGTTTTTCACGAAGTTTTTACAACCCTCAAAAAATTTACTTCTTCAAAACAATATTTAGACATATAAAAATGCTATCTAAAAGTTGAGCTATTACCATGTTTTTAGATAGCATTTAAATTCTATATTCACTTCTTAGTTACTTTTCAAAAGTTAATGTTTTGCTAAATCTATCAAATCCAATTATTGTATTTGAAAATACTTCCTTTGCATTTTGTATATATAGCTCAGGCTCATCCATAGGTTCCTACTCACAGGCAATAAGGATTTTTCTTCCTTTATAACTTATGAGTAGTGAAGATAAGAATCTCCCTGGCATAGGCATACTTCCACCTGTTCCCAATAAAGCTATATCTAACAACGAAATCCCTTCTTTAAATATAGTCCACTTTATTAATATATACCATATATTGCCCTTAAAATTAAAATAAGTTCCCATATTAAATTTTTCTTAGGTAGTCTATAAAC
>NZ_DATHXO010000421.1:0-1560 GCF_035459645.1 Schnuerera sp. | reverse complement strand
CTTCTTTAAGTCTTTGTAAAGACATACTATCTTGTTTTAAGTCTACACCATTATCTTGCTTTGGCCTTCATCTTTATCCAATCCATAAGCAAGAGCTGCTGCTGTTGGCTCATTGATAATTCTCTTTACATCTAATCCAGCAATCCTCCCAGCATCTTTAGTTGCTTGTCTTTGGCTATCAGTAAAATATGCTGGTACAGTAATTACTGCTTCTGTTATAGTTTCTCCTAAGTAGTTTTCTACATCTGTCTTGATCTTTTGAAGTACCATAGCTGATATATCCTGTGGTGTATAGTCCTTACCATCTATATTTTTTTTATAATCCTTACCCATTTCTCTTTTAATAGACATTATTGTTCTATCTGGATTTGTAATAGCCTGTCTTTTTGCAGTTTCTCCAACTAATCTTTCTCCATCCTTAGTAAAAGCCACTACTGATGGAGTCGTTCTATTCCCTTCTGCATTAGGGATAATAACAGGTTCTCCACCTTCCATAACAGCTACACATGAGTTAGTGGTTCCTAAATCGATACCAATTATTTTTCCCATATAAATTCCTCCTTAAATATTATTTACTTAGCTACTTTAACCATACTTGGTCTAATAACTTTATCATTTAACAAATATCCTTTTTGCAAAACTTCTAAAACAGTACCTTCTTCCTTATCCTCCACTTCTTCCATAAAAACAGCATGGTGGAAGTTAGGATCAAAATTTTCCCCTATACAATCAATTTCTTTAAGTCCATTATCTGTAAGTACTTTTAAAATTTGATCATATATCATCTTTACACCTTCAAAAAAACTATCCTTTTCTTCTGCATTGTCTAATGCCCTATCAAAATTATCCAGTATAGGCAATAACTCTGTCATTATTTCCTCTGCTGCATAAGTATAAATTTTTTCTTTATCTTTTTCAACCCTATTCTTATAATTAATAAAATCTGCCTGTAACCTTAAATATCTGTTGGTTAATTCTTTAAATTCTTTCTCTTTTTCTTCAACATCATAGCAAGGTTTTTCTTGCTGTTCTTCATCAACAACAATATCTTGTTCCTCTGCTAAGTCTTCTTCCATTTCTTGCATTTCTTCCATTTCTTTTTTTTCCATTAAATCACCCTTTATATCCATTTTAAGTTTCGATAGAGTGTAATTAAATTACACTCTATCTTTTGCCTAGAAACATATTTAATATTTCTGTTAAATTCATTGAAAACAGTTTCAATGCGTTTATTGAGGTAAAATAATCCATTCTAGTAGGACCAATAACTCCAATTTTACCAATGGTCATATCCCCTAATCTATAAGTGGTAGTTATTAAACTGCAATCCTTTATTGGATCATATATATTTTCATCTCCTATAGTAATTTCTATTCCATTTTCCAATGAATTTTCTAAAAGTATATCTATCAATAGTTCTTTGTCTTCAATAAATGATATAAAAGATTTGGCTCTATCTAAATCCTTATATTCAGGAAAATTAAAAATTTTAGTAACTCCATCTGCATAGACCTCCACATTGTCAATATCTTCTAATGATTTATTGATTATAGGGATTAT
>NZ_DATHXO010000420.1:0-2872 GCF_035459645.1 Schnuerera sp. | reverse complement strand
ATAATTTTTGCAGACATACTATCAGCCTTCAAATCTATTTTTTATGCAGAATACGTTCAAAAAGGCTTATCCTTATTAAAAGACAAGGTAGGGAAGCAAATAGCAACAAGTAACTTTACATTAGTAGATGATCCTTTTAATAATGATGGGTTTATGGTTAGTACTTTTGATGATGAAGGAACAGCAACTAAATGTAAGAAGATAATTGAAAATGGTGTATTAAAAACCTACTTATACAATTGGAAATCTGCCTTAAAGGATGGAGTTGAATCTACAGGAAATGGATATAGGGATTCCTATAAATCTCCAATATCAACTTCAACTTCTAATCTATATCTAGAAAAAGGGGATAAATCCTTAGAAGAAATATTAAAGACCATGAACTCGGGTTTGTTAATTACCGATGTGCAAGGATTGCATTCTGGATTAGATCCAGTGTCTGGAGATTATTCCCTTTCTGCCCATGGCTATGAAATAGAAAAAGGAAAAATAAAAAGACCAGTAAATCAAATAACCATTGCAGGAAATATCTTTGAAACATTGATGGATATTGAAGAAATTGGAAATGATTTTAGATTTGCTATGGACGGAGTAGGTTCTCCATCTGTAAAGATTAAAAAGTTAACAGTATCTGGCGAATAGACCATTCCCCCTTTTGAAGGGGGAATTATATTTAATAGATGACAAAAATTTTAAAAAGTAGTATATTATAATTATGATTAAATACTTAGCCAATATAGCTCACTAGGCAGAGCAGCAGTCTCGTAAACTGCAGGTAAAGGGTTCGAATCCCTTTATTGGCTCCAACCTAGCAAATAAGGGATGGTGAGGACCGTCTCTTATTTTTATAAAAGGAAGAATTTATTGATATAGAAAGGTTGAAACCATGTTAAAAACTATTCATAAATGGAGAATCTTAAAAGTTTTTTTGTTATTTATTGCTATACTATATATAGGGTTTATGTATATAGATATATATGATATTGAAAGTATCATATCTTCAGATAGACTAAAATATTTATCCATGCTCCTCGTTTTAATGATATCTTTTTTTATAGGAGATGATGCTCTAAACGTTAAAGATCTTAAACTACTCCAAACTGGACTATTTATTACTTTAATTGCTGATTTATTCCTTTTAATTCTGGGTCGCCACTATATATTTGGTATCTTATTATTTTCTGTAGTTCAGATAATATATTCCTCTAGGTATGGGTTTACAAATTTAAAGATAAATATTAGAAATTTTATTGTCATATTTTCGAGTCTATTTATTGTCTATCTTGTGGTAGATAAACTAATATTTAAACTTGATTTTATATGGGGCATGGGATTGTTTTATGGTATATGCCTATTGAACAGTGTGATAAAAGCAGCAAAAGCGTATAGAGATAGATTATTTCCCAAGCCAAATGGTCATATGATACTAATAGGTATGGTTCTTTTTCTGCTATGCGATATAAATGTTGCTTTGTATAATATTTTAAATGAAGGCTTATTTTACAATATTTCTTCCATCTCCATGTGGTTATTCTATCTCCCATCCCAGGTATTACTTTCACTTAGTGGTTATAAATATAATTTAAAATAGTATATTGTATGTGTCTCTCTTTCCATTAATGTTTGTTGCTACTTTACTAGGGTATAACATAAACGATGGTTAAAAACAATAGAAACGGGAGGGTTAAATATGGATTATACTGTTTTGATAGGTGGAGAAGCAGGTCAAGGGATGGATACCTTTGCTAATCTATTAGAAAAAATATTAAAACGAGCTGGATTTCATGTATTTTCAAAGAGTGACTATATGTCAAGAGTAAGAGGCGGCCATAATTTTATCCAAATTAGATTCTCTAATAAACCCATATATGCCCACATGGAAAAGGTAGATATTGTTTTTGCGCTAAATGAAGAAACTGTAGAGCAACATTTGACTCGTCTTAAAGAAAATGGAATTGTAATTACCGATGAAGGGATAGGAAAGGATAAGGACTTATTCCATTTACCATTATTAGAAACTGCTAAGGCTTTAAGGAATTCTAGGGTATATACTACTATTGGTTTAGGCGCTATACTAAAATACTATGGTCTTCCATTGGGAATTGGGGAAGAAGTTATAAGAGAAGGATTTAATGAAAAATTATATAAGGTCAATATAAATGCCTTAAGGGCAGGATATGGCATGGTAGACTCTAAGTATAGTTTACCTACTTTAGAAGATAAACATATATTGATCAATGGCAATCAGTCTGTAGGATTAGGAGCAATAGCAGCAGGATGTAAGTTTTATTGTGGTTATCCTATGACTCCTTCTACTGGGGTACTAAATTACATAGCTGCCCATGCCAATGAAATGGGTATTGCCGTAGACCAAGTAGAAGATGAGGTAGCTGCATTAAATATGGCACTAGGTGCATCTTATGCTGGAGTTAGGGCTATGACAGGTTCCTCCGGAGGAGGCTTTGCTTTAATGGTAGAGGCTTTAAGTTTAGCCGGTATTATTGAAGTACCAGTTGTAGTAATAAATGTTCAAAGACCAGGACCGGCCACAGGTTTTCCAACTAGAACGGAACAGGCAGATCTTAGATTTATGATTCATGCTGGCCACGGAGAATTTCCTAGAATGGTCATAGCATTAAGAGACCAGGAAGATGCTTTCTATCAAACAGCCAGAGCCTTTAATATTGCAGAAAAATACCAAATACCTGTATTATTGATGAGTGACCAATATTTAGCAGATAGTACGACTACTAGGGAACCCTTTGATTTTAGTAAAATAAAAATAGAAAGACGTATTTCAGGAGAAGAGGGAGTATTAGAGCAAGAATATAAACGATATAAATTTACTGAAGATGGAATATCCCCTAGAATA
>NZ_DATHXO010000419.1:0-8555 GCF_035459645.1 Schnuerera sp. | reverse complement strand
AGAGATATAGATATTTACGAGACAATGGATCATAATATATATCCGGATGACTGTACTCCTGCAGTAGCAACTTATTTAACCAATAGTACAGTAAATAACACTGCCATAATGGCTACAATTTTTGATTTAGCTAGAAAAGGTTATATTTCCATAGAGGATAAAAATGATTATAAAGGAAAAACTAACAACTTTAAGTTAGAAAGACTTAAAAAAACTGCCAATTCTTTATTGGCCCATGAAATATTCTTATTAGATTGGTTTTTTGATGAAATTGGCGACGGGAATATTGTGACGACAAAGGATATAGAACACTATAGCAAGAAAGATATGATAAATTTTAGCAATTCTTACAATACATGGAGCAAAACAGTAAGAGAAGATGCTAAAAATAAAGGTTATTACGATAATAAAGGCAAAAAACCAGGATGGGTTCTAGTTTTATTTTCTATCATTACTTTTCCTCTTTCAATAATTTCACTAGTTTTTGAAGGATTTTATGGGCTAGTTTTATTATTTGTTTCGATATTTGCTTTTATATATGGCATAATCGTTATCTTTAGAAAATCAGATTATGGATATATTCAATATAATAAATGGAAGGATTTCAAAAAAGATCTAAAAAGAAGAGGAGATACATTAGATATAAATAATTTATCATTTCCACTAGATATAGCTTTAATATATGGTTTAGCTTTAGGAGTAAGTGTTAATTCACTAAATAAATTCAAAACCCTAACCCCTGAAAGTACTATGCCTAATCATTGGTTCTATTGGTATTTCGCTACAGGTCCTAAAGGTCAAAACTCCTTTCAAAGAAGTTTGAACAGAGCCTTCTCTGCTGGTAGCTCATCTACTGGAACCGGTGGAGGATTCTCCAGTGGTGGAGGTGGTGGCGCAGGAGGAGGCGGTGCCGGAGGATTTTAGCAGTTGATGTTTAAAAAGAAACAAAAAGTTATAACTTTTTGTTTCTTTTTAAATCAAATCTTTAAGTTCCCCCTTTATCTTATAGGGGAGCTTTTTCAATTCTTCTATATTCTTACTTCCCGTTAATAACATCAATATCTTTAGTTTATAAATTAAACCTTCCATGTAGCTGTTAGCTACTTCATAGCCACCTTCAATTAACTCTTTCAATATTTGTCCGCCTATTCCTACTACATTGGCACCTACAACTAAAGATTTTAATATATCTAAACTGGTTCTTATCCCACCGCTAGATATTATATTTAAATCCTCAGATATACTTCTACAATGAATCAGACTAAGGGCTGTTGGAATGCCCCAAGAATAGATATCACTAAAATCTATTTCATCATCCCTTCTATTCTCTATTTCTATAAAATTAGTCCCACCTTTACCTGATATATCTATATACCTTATTCCTATATCATATAGTCTTTGGGCTACATCTTTTGATATGCCAAAGCCTACTTCCTTTACTATAACTGGTTCTTCTATATTCGACACAATTTTCCCAATATTCTTTAAAACCCCTTTAAAGTCCCTATCCCCTTCTTTCATAACTAACTCTTGAGCTGGATTCAAATGAAGTTGAATAGCATCTGCATCTATTAAATCCATAGAAAATTTCACATCTTCTAAAGATGCTTGGGCACTTAGATTTGCAATTACCACTGCTTTTTCTCCTACAGTTTCCCTTACTATTTTAAAGGAGTTATAGCTTTCTTTATCTCTTAATGCAATGGTTTGGGAACCTACCGCCATGGGAATCCCATAATTTTTGGCTATTTTTGATAAATTCCTATTTATTTCTTGGGAAAATTTAGTTCCTCCTGTCATCGCATTTATCATTATAGGATACTTTATATTCTTTCCTAAAAAGCTAGTTCCTCCATTAATTTCATATAAATTTAAATCTGGTAACGAATTGTGTTCTATATATATATCCTTAAATAAGGTATCGCTTTCATAGGTAGATTTTAAAGAATATTCAATATGCTCTTTTTTTCTATCTTTTCTAATTAAATCTTTTTTCATAAAAACCTCTCTTTACTTATTCTAATAAGAAATTTTCAAACATCTCTTCAACTATTTGTTTAGTTCCTTCCTCATCATGAATGAAGTAGGATATATCCCCTATATATTTGCCAACTCCTGGTAATGTAGCTGTTTTCATATTATCTAGATTGATTTTATTAGCTGCTAAAGCACCTTTCCCTATTATATTTAAAGGTATATTTGTATCTACATAATCATAGTAGGTCTTAACCATCTTAGGCAAAGCAAGTATATTTTTAGGTTTTAATGCTTGATTCATAAATTCTTTCATAAATAGCTGTTGAGCTGCTACCCTACCTAGATCTCCATCTGGGTAAGATCTAAACCTTAAGTATTCTAAAGACTTATCTCCATCTAATGTTTGCTGACCTGGTTGAATATCTATCAATAGTGGAGGATTATCCGTCGGGTCATTATAATACATTCTTCTAGGCACATCTATATCTACGCCGTCAATAGCGTTCACTATTTCCCTCACTGCCAAATAGTCTACTGTTACATAGTATTCCAAATCAAGATTTAAAAAATCCTTCACTGTTTTCATTGCAAGATAAGGTCCTCCATAAGAATGGGCATGGTTTATTCTTTCCTTTCCTTTCCTCCCTCTTATATTAACTCTAGAATCCCTAGGAATGGACAGCATAGTAATATCACCAGTCTCAAAGTCAAATTTACAAAGAATCATGGTATCAGTTCGCTTTCCTGTGGGTTTATGGCTATCTTCTCCTTCTATCTTCTTTTCCTTTACTTTTGCTACACCACCTGAGCCATCTTGATCATCTATACCCATTAATAAAAATAATATCTCACCTTTGTCTTCAATTTTCTTTTCTGTTTCTAGATTATCCTCTTCTCCTTGATAAGCCACAGAGTCCTTATTTAAAATATAATGGCCTGTTGCAGCAAATAAAGCAGAAAAAGCTATCAAAGCTATTAAGAATGTCAACCAGAATTTTTTCTTCATTATAAACCCTCCCATATAAGGTAAACCTATATTTAAAATAATACTAAATATAAGCATGTTTTGCAATCTAAATAAAGTTACAATTTGGATACATATTCTTTTCTCCAATAAATTTAAACTTAAAAATAAAAGTAGGTCTAATTATTGACCTACTTTTATTTCTCCAGCTTTAATTAATGCTTTTTTAGTAATTAAAGGTCCTACAAGCTCATATATTACAGTTGCTGCAAGAACAATAGTTCTGATTTGTCCTCCATAAGGGGAAGGTAAAATATTTTGTGCTACCATAGATAAACCAATGGCTACCCCTGCTTGTGGTATTAAAGTATAGCCCAAATATTTTCTTATTACTTTTGAAGACTTTGCTATTCTTGCACCTAAGTATGAACCTAAAACTTTTCCTATAACTCTAAACAACACATATGCAATTCCGATCATACCAACGCCTTTTAAGACTGATAAATCCAGTTCTACCCCAGCTATAGTAAAAAATAAAATATATATAGGTGGTGTAAACCTTTCTACAGTGGTAAAGACTTTTTTATTATTTGGTATTACATTTGTCAAAGTGGCACCAACCATCATACAGGCCAAAAGGGATGAAAAATTAAATCTTATTGAAATTGCTGCTGTTGCAAAAACAATAGCAATAACTATAGATAGAAGCTCATCCTCTCCTTTGGTTTTTCTAGATAATAAAACAAGTAAAATCCCCATTAATAGCCCTAGAATTAACGCACCAACTATCTCTATTAAGGGAGATATAAATAAGCTGACTATTGATATTGATTCAGTACTACTGATCAAAGTTCTTGCTATTGCTGTTGAAATTCCAAAAGCCATTATACAAATTGCATCATCCATAGCAACAACAGGCAATAATGTGTCTACTAAAGGACCCCTAGCATTGTATTGTCTCACTACCATTAAAGTAGCTGCTGGAGCTGTAGCTGCACCAATAGCTCCTAAAACAAGACTAAAGGAAACCGGTTGTCCAAATATAAATATCATACTCAGCGTTACACATAACATTGCTGTTAATGCTTGTAAAATAGTTATCAAAACAATGCCTTTACTCATCTTTTTTAAATGTACTAAATTAAACTCGCTTCCAATACTATAGGCTATAAAAGCTAAAGCCACTTCCGAAATAATTGAAAATTTACTTATAGTTTCTTTTGGTATTATTCCTAAAATTGAAGGTCCAATTATTAAACCTGCTATAAGGTATCCTGTAACATTTGGAAGATTGATCTTTGCTAATATTTTAGCTGTAATAATTCCTACTAACAATATGACAGCTAAATAAAATAATATATTCATCGTAAACTATTCCATCTCCTTTACTTTGTTAAACCTTCTATTCGATTTACTGGTACGGTAAACATAATCCCTGTGTTTTCTGAATTTATATTCCCTACTACTTTTCTTACACAATCCATTGCAATAGGTATTTTTCCTTCATCTAGCACCATAAAAATAGTCCTATTAAAAGGTCTATTTTCATTTAATATGGTCTTTAAAGAACCAAATAACGGTATTTCAGAATGTTCGTCAGCTAAAGCTCTAGCCATACCCATACTATCAATAATAGTTCCCCCTCGAATATCATTGTTACTTAACTCCAATAATAAATCATCTAATTCCTGAATTTTGTTTAGGACTATAATTAACATTTCCATAATAATTCACCTCCATTCTTTATATTACTCCTATAAACTTTATTATTCAAATTTTTTTATTAATGATACATTATGATTGCCTTCAATATAGAATCTATATGGGAAATCTTTGGCTTCTTCTGCATAATCTATACCTATTCTTTTAGTTTCTACTATCTTAAATGTTTCTTTTTGGCCATATTCTAAATATATTTTATCACCACAAAGATCTGCTTTATCCAATATTTTATCTATCTTTAAAGCCATAGATAATTTCCCTGGGCCATTAGTAAAATTTTCCCTTTGATATTTACTTAAATTAGTATAATTTTGACCAAACCTATTTTTAGACATTTCGTCTATCCCTTGTATAGGCTCTATCGCTCTTATTAAAACAGCTTCTGGTATTCCCTTTTTTTCCGTTACTATATTAAAACAATAATACATCCCGTATATGAGATATACATAGGCAGTACCAGGAATTCCATACATAGTTTCTAATCTTTTAGTTTTCTTACCACCATAAGAATGAGCTGCCTTGTCTTTAAGACCTAGGTATGCTTCTGTTTCTACAATTCTTCCTTTTAGATTTTGCCCACCTATATTATGAACTAATACTTTTCCCAATAATTCCTTGGCTACAGTAATCGTATCTCTACTATAAAATTCTCTAGTTAATTTCATATTTTCCTCCTAAAAATCAAGGAACAACTCTAGGTTGTCCCTTGATTCAAATTAATTCTATTTGAAAATTTTATTTGTAAATAGTATTTTCAACCATATCTAATAATATATCTTTCTTCAATTCTTCTTCCTTCTTCTTCCCAACTAAGTTTTCTACTAATTTTAATGCAAAATAAACTGCTACTGCGGGACCTCTTGCTGTTATAATATTCCCATCCTGAACCACTAAATCATCCTTATATTCACTTTCCTTTAAATCATTATCAAATCCTGGATATGAAGTGACCCTCTTCCCTGTTATTATCCCCGCTCTTTGTAATACTATTGGTCCAGCACATATTGCCCCTATTAACTTTTCATCTTTATTAAACTCCTTTACCAATTTAATAACCCTATTATCGTCCCTAAGATTAGTAGCGCCAGGCAGCCCTCCTGGTATAACTAGCCCATCATAACTTTTTATACTGTTTATTTGGTCTATTTTTTTATCTGCTTTTACAATTATCCTATGTGCCCCCTGTACTTCTATTTCTCCTATAGAACAAGTATCTACTATTATATCCATTCGTCTCAAATAATCTACCGTAGTAAGAGCCTCAACTTCTTCAAAACCTTTTGCCAATAATAGTAATACCTTCTTCATTTTACTACCTCCTTAAAATTTCTAGTATATATATTATATACCATTAACCAGAAGTTTAAAAATTTGTGCTATATAAAATAAAAAAACAAGGCATAGTTCTGTAATTTGTTGGGGGTAGAACCATGCCTATGGTGGGCTTATTGTTGCTCTTCTAATGTTGCAATAGCTTCGTTGTAAAGTTCAGTTACCTTAGAGAGCACATTCTCATCTATTATTTTTTGATTTTCTTCTATAATATCTATATATTTCGAAATCACTTTAGATGTTACTGTTTCATCCATATCTTTTACCTTATTATAACTTGAAAAAATTTCCACTTTTATTTCCTTAGTCTCATAATCGTATATAGGAGTATTACTTGATCCTTCTAAATAAAATTTTAAATATAAACCATATATTCTTAATATCTCTTCATATCTCATATTATCTGGATACTTAGAAATATAATTTTCTGTTTTAATAAGTCTTTCTGCTAATTCATCATAAGATATCATTATTGCTGCATCTAATATAGTAGGCATGTTAGATTCCATGGATTTCAAATCAATATATTCTTTCATATCCTCTGCTATATAATCATTGTATATCTTTAATGCTTCATAATCTATAATTGGATAGAAAGCTCCTTCCATATTGATAAGTTTAAATTTACCTTGTATTATCCTATCAACTAATTCCTTTAAATTACCATTCTTTATTTCTTCTACCTTGGAATTATCGAAAAATAGTAAATCTTCTATATTAACTTCTGTTCCATCAATGGCAGATCTATTTACTTCAGATAGGCTTAATAATTCCATTTGATTTTCTTCCATAAATAATTGTTCTGTATATCTTTCTATATATTTCTCCTGAACTTCCTCCAGATTTCTTATCATTTCTACAGCATATTCTGTACTTACCTTGTCAATATTTTCATCAACATATTTTACCAAAGTAAAAGGTTCGTTATCACTTTCAACTATATTTTTAAAATCTCCCATTATCTTCTCTTCATCATTTTCAACTATAGTTTCTGTTTCCGTTCTAGTATTATCCATAGATTCTCCATTGTTTCCATCTAGATCATTGTTTACTTTACAACCTACAAGTAAAGAAAACAATAAAATAGTTATGATAAGCATATAAGTTATATTTTTTTTATTCATAATTATTACCTCTTTCACTATTTTGTTACTCCTATTATACCTTCAATCAAAGTATATTATGATTTGCTATAATTAATATATCAATAATCTTTGTAAAAGTCGTTACAAATGAGTTACAATATCATTACATAAAAATTATTAATTAAAAATCAAAAACCCTTCCTTCATTCAGATGATAATTCATCAATGAATTACAGAAAGGCTTTTGTACTAATTTTCTATATTATATGCTTTTTCCGTGAAATCTTTTTTCTCTTGTTTTTCTTCTATATTGTCATATGCAGTTGAAAGCATTAGCTTTATCCTATTTAACTGGTTTACTTCACTAGCTCCTGGATCATAATCTATGGCAACAATATTAGCTTGAGGATATAAATCTCTAATAGCTTTTATTACCCCTTTACCAGTTATATGATTTGGTAAACATCCAAAAGGTTGGGTACATACTATGTTTTCAGCTCCAGTCTGGATTAATTCTAACATCTCTGCAGTCAATAACCAACCTTCTCCATATTGATTTCCTATAGAAACCAATCTTTCTGCTTCCTTAACTAACTCTTCCACCGTTAAAGGCTCATAGAATCTATTAGAGTTTCTTAAGGCTTCTCTTATAGGTTTTCTATAATACTCAATGTATTTTATAGCAATATCGCTTCCTATCTTAGGTAACAAACCTTTTGACAAATATTTGTATTTATAAGTTGCATTATAGCTAGAGTATAATAAAAAGTCTGTTAAGTCAGGTACTACTACTTCTGCTCCTTCAGATTCTAGTAAAGCTACTAAATTATTATTAGCCATAGGATGGTATTTAACTAATATTTCTCCTACTACCCCTACTTTTGGTTTAACTAAACTTTCATCTATCTCTAACTCGTCAAAATCCTTTGTCATCTGATGAATATTGTCCACATATTCTTTTTTATCTCCTAATTTTACAGCTTCTGAACATTTATCAATCCAATATTTAGCCAGTAAATTAGCAGAACCTTTTATCTTTTCATAAGGCCTTACCCTATATAACAGTCTCATGATAAGATCTCCATATAAAACCGCCATTACTCCTTTTCTACCCATTTCCAATGAATAGGTAAAGCCAGGGTTGGTCTCAATCCCTTGTGCAGATACAGCAATAACTGGAATATTACCAAAACCTGCATCTTTTAATGCTTTTCTTATAAAACCAATATAATTAGAAGCTCTACATACTCCTCCCGTTTGGCTCATTAAAAGAGATACATTATTTAAATCGTATTTGCCAGATTTTAATGCAGCTATATACTGACCTACAGTTATTATAGAAGGATAGCAAGCATCATTGTTCACATATTTTAACCCTTCATCAATAGCTTTTAAATCCTTTTCAGGTAAAAATTCTATATTATATCCACAAGAATTTAATGCCTCCTGCAATATTTTAAAATGAATAGGCGCCA
>NZ_DATHXO010000418.1:0-3439 GCF_035459645.1 Schnuerera sp. | reverse complement strand
ATAGGTTATAAAAATACCTATAGTGGTTATAATTTACAATAAAATGGGAGGAATTTAAAAAATGGTTTCAAGTTTAGATAGTATCTGGAATGAAGTCCTCAATTTAATAAAAGTGGAACTAACAGAAGTAAGTTTCAATACTTGGCTTAAAACGATTAAACCTGTTACAATTTCTGAAAACAGGGTAATACTTGCTGCACCAAATGAATTTACTAAAGGTATATTAGAGGCTAGGTATTTAAACTTAATAAAAAATGCAATAGCTCAAATAACAAAAGATGAATATAATGTCCAATTTATTATTCCAGGAGAAGAGGTAAATATGAATGTTGGACAATCTATATCAGAAGAAAATAATGATTTAAATCAAAGATCTCAATTAAACCCCAAATATACATTTGATACTTTCGTTATAGGTAATAGTAATAGATTTGCTCATGCAGCTTCATTAGCGGTAGCAGAAGCACCAGCACAAGCGTATAATCCATTATTTATCTATGGTGGGGTAGGTCTAGGTAAAACCCATTTAATGCATGCTATAGGCCATTTTATTTTAAATCAATCTCCTGAATCAAAAGTAGTATATGTGTCTTCAGAAAAATTTACAAATGAATTAATAAATTCAATTAGGGACGACAGAAATAATGAATTCAGAAATAAGTATAGGAATGTAGATGTGCTTTTAGTAGATGATATCCAATTTATTGCTGGTAAAGAAAGTACTCAGGAAGAGTTCTTTCATACATTTAATGCACTACATGAAGCAAATAAACAGATAATCATCTCTAGTGATAGACCTCCAAAAGAAATACCAACATTAGAAGACAGATTGAGGTCAAGGTTTGAATGGGGATTGATATCAGATATTCAAGCACCTGATTTAGAAACTAGAATTGCTATACTTAAGAAAAAAGCTAAAATGGAAAATATAGATGTACCTGATGATGTTATGTTATATATTGCATCAAAAATACAATCGAATATTAGAGAATTAGAAGGAGCGCTAATTAGAATAGTAGCTTATTCATCTTTAACCAACAAAGAGGTAACTATAGAATTAGCAGAAGAAGCTTTAAAAGATATAATCTCTAACAATAAACCTAGAAAAATTACAGTAGAGTTAATCAAAAATTCTGTATCTAAAGAATTTGATATAAAAATGGAAGATTTTAATTCTAAAAAAAGAACAAGGGCAATAGCTTATCCAAGACAAATAGCTATGTATTTAACTAGAGAATTAACGGATTTATCTTTACCTAAAATAGGGGATGAATTTGGTGGTAGAGATCATACAACAGTAATACACGCTTATGATAAAATATCGGCTGATATTAATGAAAATGATGACTTTAACAAAAGGATCGATGGACTTATAAAAAATATTAAAGGTGAATAATCAACAAAAAATGTTAATAAATATGTTGGTTAAATGTTAATACATTAGATAAGTTTATATATTTAAAATTATGGGGATAACTTCTATAGTTATTATTTAATTATCAACATGTTATTAAATGCAGAAATACATCAAAGCTAAATCTTATACATAGTTATTCACAAATTAACAGCCCCTACTACTATTACTACTATTATTATATAAATCTATCTATATCTATAATGGAAAGATAAAAAAAGAAAAGGAGGATTATCAATTGAGAATACAAGTTGATCAAAATTCTTTATCAAATCATATTAGCGTTGTTCAAAAAGGTATTTCTAATAGAACTACTTTACAAATATTAGATGGTATATTATTAGAAACAGTTAATAATAAATTAAAGTTAACTGCAACTGATTTAGAAATTAGAATAGAAACATATCTTGATTGTGATATAATAGAAGAAGGTGCAGTTGTAGTAGATTCTAAGATATTTGGCAATATAATAAAAAAATTACCTAATGCACCAGTTAATATTAATATTGAAGAAAATAACATTAACATAACCTGTGAAAGTTCAGAATTTAACATATTAGGTAATCCAGCATCTGAATATCCAGAGTTACCTACTATTATAAATCAAAATTCATTTGAAATTCCTAAGGATTTATTTAAATCTGCTATAAGACAAACTGTATTTGCTACTACTCAAGATGAAACTAGGCCAATATTAACAGGGGTTTTATTAGAAGTATCTAATGGAATTGGATCATTTGTCGCCTTAGATGGTTATAGATTAGCATTAAGAAGTATTCCTATTAATTTAAAGGAAGATATTAAAATAGTAATTCCAGGTAGAGTTTTAGGTGAGTTAAATAAAATACTTGATGATAAAGATGAACTAACCATAACTACTGCTCCAGGTCATATAATATTCGATATGGGAGATACAGTAGTTTCATCACGATTATTAGAAGGTCAATTTTTAAATTATAAAGATATAATTAGGAAAGAGCACAAAACTAATTTAAGAGTAGATAGAAAAAAATTTCAAGATAGTCTTGAAAGGGCTTCTTTACTAGCTAAAGAAGAAAAAGCTAATTTAGTAAAATTGAATATAGCTAATAATGAAATCAATATTAAATCAAATTCAGAAATAGGTAATGTAAATGAACAAATCTCTTCAGCACAAGAAGGGGAAGATATTAATATAGCTTTCAATTCTAAATATGTTATTGATGGAATAAAGGCTATTGATTCTGAGGAGATAGAACTTTTCTTTATGGGAAGTTTAAATCCTTGTATAATAAATCCTGTAGAAGACGAAAACTACACTTACTTAGTATTGCCTGTACGGCTTGCACAAGAAGATTATTAATATGAGAAGGTGGATATTTAAAAGATGAAAGAAATAAAAATAAGTACAGATATTATAAAATTAGATCAATTACTTAAGTTTGCGGGTATTACACAAACTGGAGGAGAAAGTAAAAATATAATAAAAATGGGAATAGTATCAGTAAATGGAAACATTACAAAAGAAAGGGGAAAAAAGATAAAAAAAGGGGATATTATAGAAATAAAAGGCACAGGAAAATTAATTGTGATATAATATAGTAGGTTTGTGAATATAAAGCCTCAACCCTTGTGGTTGAGGATTTATCACTTATGAAGTATTTTTGAGGGGTGCTTTTTTTGAATGTAGAAAGTATAAGACTTATTAATTTTAGAAATTATTATGATGTGAGTTTAAATTTAAATAAAAGGATAAATATCTTTGTTGGTAAAAATGCTCAAGGAAAAACTAATTTATTAGAATCAATTTATATTTCTGCATTGGGTAGGTCTTTTAGAACTAATAGAGATAGAGAAATAATAAATTTAAATAAACAGGAGGCTTATATTGGTTCCAAAATCAATGTTGGTAGAACGGAAAAATTGATAGAAATAAAATTAGAGAAGGATAAGCCTAAAAGAATAAAAGTAAATAAAGTAGAACTTAAAAATATTAAGGAATTATATAGCGGACTAAATGTAGTAATTTTTTCTCCAGATGATCTT
>NZ_DATHXO010000417.1:0-2242 GCF_035459645.1 Schnuerera sp. | reverse complement strand
ATAAATTGTAACCTTCTTCTATTTTCTTTTCTCTCAGTTCTAAAGACAACTGGCGCCCATCTATATCCACTGGACAAATTCTCTTGCATTCTCCACAAAGATAACAATTATATGCAAGTTCAGGTCGATTAGCATATTCTTTCAAATTTATATTATATTTTTTTAAAAACGAACAATGCTTCGTACATTTTCCACAGTCAATACACTTTTCATAATCTACTGTCAAACCCTTCACCTTCCTATTTATATAGATTTGCAATTACTTCAATGTCTTCACCTTTTCTATACATATGTTGTAATTTTTGCATTCTTGCCATTGTCTTAAGTCTGCCATTCTTTACAAATCGTCTTTCTGAAGTCTGTATTTTTGTTTCTGCTAAAGCAATCTTTTCACCATCTGCTTTTATATCTATTGACAATTGATAGTCCTCCATAATAGGAATCTCTGCAAACTCTCCCAATTCATAGAAATAACTTCTCCTTATAAATATTCCCTGATCTCCAAAAGCTATGTTTCTTAGTCTAACTCTCAAGTTTGACATAAAGCCACATATCTTCATAAGAATACTACTACTATCAAATTTTATTTTAAAACAACCTACTTTATGGCCTTGAGAGACCATTTTATGGATTTGATTAATGGCATCACTAGGCAAAAAACTATCTGCATGTAAAAATAAAAGTATATCTCCTTTTGACAATGAGGCTCCATAGTTCATTTGGAAAGCTCTGCCTTTCTTAGGAGAGTATACAAGCGCATATTTTTCTTCGATTATACTATTGGTTCCATCACTACTTCCACCATCTACAAATATAATTTCACAACAATCCTCAAATTGTTCTAAACTATCTATTAATTTATTTATTGTGGAAGCTTCATTATATACTGGAATAACAATCGAAATCATCTTGTCCGATTTAGTATTCATTTAAATACTCTTCCTTTATCATATTTAAAAAGTTCCTAGATAAATAAGATTTAATTTTCTGATAGGTATAATTATTGAATATGAGCTTGTCAGGATCTTGATACTCTACATAAGCCATAGCACACCAAGTTATGCCCCTTAGACAATTCATAGATAGATAATTCTTTACAGAATTCCAAAGTTCTTTTTCATCCTTATATTGATTAGAATTTTTACAATATTCCTTTATAAAAAAGGAGATTTCTTCTCTAGATAAAATAATATCTGTTTTCCAAAATGTTGTTGTAGGTGTTAAAAAATGTCCCAAATCTTGTGCTGGATATCCATAAAGGGGCTTCTCCCAGTCTACTATATAGTTATTGTTATTTTCTCCATTTATAAGAAAGTTTCCTGAGTTTAACTCTGTATTGATTATAGTTCTATTGCCTATATCTATAGTCTTTATATTCTTTCCTTTTTCTAATAGGTATTCAATACTATCTTTAATCTCCATATCCATATACTTCGATAATCTATATTTATCAAACATCTTCAAACACTCTTCATAGATAGCTTCTATTGGATTTTCTGGTTTTAGTAGATTATTTGCTTTGGGGATAGGCTCATTGTGAATATCTGCCAAAGCCTCTGCTGCGATTTTTAAGTCTTTTTTGTAATTCAAAGGCCTTCCAGGAAGAAACTCCATAACTAAAAACCCATAAGGTATTTGTTCTTTACTGTCGTCACAATAGATAGGTTTAGGAGTTCTATTAGTCTTATTTAATAATTCTAATGCTTCATACTCATATCTAATTTGGTTTTCTAAATCCATCTGACTATTTGTTGCTATCCTTAGTACCAATTTTTTATTATAGGCTTTTGAATTAAAAATATAGTTAATATTATATTCTCCCTGACCTAATAAAGAGAACTCTTCCCTATCATCTATACCAAATCTCTCTGTAAAATCCTTATTTCTCCTTATATTATCTATATCAATTCTATTCATTGCTATCACACTTTTCCATTATTTTATAAACTAGATTTCTTGTGTTTTCACAAGAAGTACTCTCATCTTCTTTTAAAATTTTATATAACTTAAAAAAGTCATCTTTATCATCTATATCTAATTGAATATTCCCTTTTCCATAAGGTTTTCCCTTACTTTTTATTTTATCTATAGTCTCTTCAAACACTGAACTTGTACTATACATTATGTTAAATATATCTTTATTTTGTTCCTTCATTCCAATTAGATAGTATCCTCCATCATAGGTTGGAGAAATAACTATATCTTCTGTTTCCAATACTTTAAAGGCTACTTCTATATCTTT
>NZ_DATHXO010000416.1:0-2555 GCF_035459645.1 Schnuerera sp. | reverse complement strand
AAGTAATAAACTATGGTAAAAGATATTTTGTAAACCTAGCTAGTGGAGAAGATATTAAAATACAAGAAGATAAATCTCAACTAGGGGAAGATAATATATCAGTAGTTTTGAATAAATGTGAAGTATTCATTCCATTAAAGGAACTAATAGACTTCGGCAAAGAAATAGAAAGGTTGGAGAAAGAAAAGAAAAAATTAGAAGAAGAACTAAAAAGGGTTAGAGGCAAATTATCTAATAAAGGATTTATAGAAAAAGCACCAGAACAAGTTGTATCAAAAGAGAAGAAAAAAGAGAAGAAATATCAAGACATGATGGATAAAGTACTAGGGAGACTAGAAAGCTTAAAAAACCAATAATAAAACATAGGGTGGATAGTTTCCACCCTATAAAAACAAATAAATGCGAGGGAAAAATATGAACTACGTAGAGGCATTAAATTATATTAATGATAAAAACAAATTTGGTTCAAGGTTAGGATTAGATGTAATGGAGAAGTTGTTAGAACTACTTGGAAATCCTCATTTGGATATGAAGTATATCCATGTTGCAGGAACCAATGGTAAAGGCTCTACATCTGCTTATATGGCAGCCATACTTAAGGAAGCAGGTTATCGAGTAGGTGTGTTTACTTCTCCTTATTTAGAAAGATTTAACGAAAGAATATCTATTAATGGAGAAGATATTTCTAATGAAAGGTTAGCTGTAATAACTGAAAGAGTTAAAGAAAAAATTGAAACAATGGTTAAAGAAGGATATGAACATCCTACAACCTTTGAAATAGTTACAACTATTGCCTTTGTATATTTTAGCGAAGAAGATGTAGATTATACCATATTGGAAGTGGGATTAGGGGGAAGGGAAGATTCAACAAATATTATTGAAAATTCTTATGCCTCAGTAATAACTACAATAGATTTTGATCATACTGATGTATTAGGAGATACTTTAGGTAAAATAGCTTACGAGAAAGCTGGAATTATAAAAGAAAATGGACTTGTGATTTCCTACCCACAAGAAAAAGAAGCTTTTGAAGTTATAGAGAAAATTGCCCTAGAAAAAAAAGCAAAGTTGATCCGTTGTCCTATGGAAAATGTAGAGATAATTAATTTAAACCAAGAAGGTGGAATTTTTAATTTTAAATATAAAGAATATAATTTTAAGAATATAAAAATTGAATTATTAGGACAACACCAGATATACAATGCCACTTTAGCATTGATGACAATGCTCATATTGAGGGATAAGGGGTTGATTTATCTAACCAACGAACAAATTAAAGAAGGACTTGAAAAAACCAAATGGGCTGGAAGACTAGAAGTATTAAAGAAGAATCCCACCTTTTTAATCGATGGTGCTCATAATCTTCAAGGAGCAAAAACTTTAGCAGAAAGCATAAAAAATTTTCGATATAACAAGCTAATTCTTGGAATAGCCATACTTAAAGACAAAGATGTAGATCATATAGTTGAAACCATAGTACCTTTAGCAGATGAAATAGTAATTACAGAAGTAAATATGCCTAGAAAAATGGAAGCAGAAAAATTGGAAGAAATAATAAAAAAACATAACAATAACACTTATATTGAAAGAGACATAAAAAAGGCCATAGACAAAAGCTTTGATTTAGCAAGTGAAGAAGATTTGATTGTTTTTGGAGGCTCTTTATATTTAATTGGAGATGTTAGAAAAATTTTACTTAAAAATAACTAGTATATGTAACCTTCCTGTAGAATAAACATAATTATAGATTCTATAGGAGGTTTTTTTAATGAATAAAGTTAAATTATTTCCCTATACAAATTTAACAAATGATCAATTAATCGATTTTACTTTAGATGAAATAGAAAAATTGAAGGTTTTGTCAAACCATCTGGATTTAAAGGAATATGAAAAAAGAGTATCTATAGTAAATCAATTGATAATTGAAGTGAAAAAAAGAAATTTGTCTATAGAAAAACCTTTGTTAGCTAGCAGAATTCTTTATAAATAAATATATATTTTATCACCTTAATCTATATATAAGCATAGATTAACTTATATATAGTGGTTGGTTGGAGGTGATAAATTGGTATTGAAAGGAAAAGTTTTAGTAGCAAATACTGGAGATGATACATTAACATTTATAAATTTAGAAAATAATAAAAGAGAAGTTTTAGATTTGAAAGAAATTATTCGACTTAATAATAGAAAAACTATTAGATTGGAAGGATCCTTTATTGGACCTTATGATATAGTGATAAACAAAGAAGGCTATGTTTATTGCACTAATGTTTATGATAACTCGATATTTAAAATTGATTTAAAAAAGAAAAAAATAGTAGAAATATTGGCTGTAGGCAGTTATCCAACTTGCATAAAATATTTTAACAAATGTTTATTTATAACGAATACAGACTCGAATTCCATATCCATAATAGATGAAGAAAAATTTTCATTAATTGAAAATATTCCAGTAGGAGAAAAACCTACAGATATAGAAGTTGACAAAAAAAACATGAATTTATATGTAGTAAATAGTAATGGATATAGTATAGATCTTATAAGTTTAGAAAAAA
>NZ_DATHXO010000415.1:0-1903 GCF_035459645.1 Schnuerera sp. | reverse complement strand
TGTTTAATATATCATATAATATATCTATTCCAAAGTCTTTTTTTATCTCATTTAAAAAAATTGCACCTTTTACATATACTAATAACCCATAATCTTCCCAACTTTGAAAATCCTTTAATGGTTTTATTATAATATCGGAATCTATATACTCTTTTCCATATTCATAAGGTGTTTTACAAGTATAATTATAATAGTTTTCCCCTTCTTCCTCACCATATTTATTATTTATGTATATTACCTCCGAATAGGTAGCCAAGGCTTCGTCTAACCATGCTTCATCTATTTGATCGTTACCAACTACACCATACCACCATTGATGAGCAGTTTCATGTACAATTACTTTTTCTAAAGGTTCTTTAAAGTGAGTACTATAATAATCTTTATTTATAAAAACTATACCTGGATATTCCATACCTGTAGGAAATTCAGTCATTACTATAGAATAAACCCCATATGGATATTTACCAAATATCCTATTAAATATTTCAATGCTATCCTCACCTACTTCTAGAACATAATCTGCCATATTTTCTTTATCTTCCATTCCATATACTTTAATTACAGTATCTTCTATCTTTGATTCTGATATTATAAAATTAGAACTGGCTACCCAAGCAAAATCTCTTATTAACTTACCCTCAATTTTATAGGTTTTATTCTTTCCTTTGACCTTTTCAGAAAGAATATTACCACTAGCTGCTACTATAATATCTTTTGGAGTTGTAATAGTTATATCATAATTACTGATATCGCTATAGAAAGGATCCCCTATTTTGTAGTAAGGATCAAGGTTCCAGCCAGTATTATCGTATACACAAACTATTGGATACCAATTCCCAAAATTAAATACATTGTCCCCAAATCCAAACCTATCTATATTTGTTGGAAGTTTTACATTATATACAAATTCAATTTCAATTTTTTCATTAACCTTTAAATTTTCAGGAAGATTTAATTTTAAAATTGTATCTCCAATTCCCCCTATTTTATAATCTATTTCCTTTTTTCCTATTTGTATTTTTTCTATTTCCATATAACCGGGTATATATTCTTCTTTTGATAAAGTACTTCCCTCAAACAATATAGGCGCTGTTTCTGCTGAATTATAGGCATTAGGGTATAGATGGAAATATAAAACTTTCAAATCTATCCCTGTATCATTTACATAGGTGACCTTTTGATTAGCAGAATATTTTTTATCTACTGGATCAAAATCCACTTCTATTTTATAATGGTCTATCATATTTAAGTCAATACCATTATAATCATCTACTACTAAAGTTAAAATCTCTGGATTAGTTTCACTACAACCAACTAAAGCAATGACCAAAACAAATATTAAAATAATAGATGTTTTCCTTTTAAATCTCAAATTCCCACCCCCAACTCAATTCTCTATCTATATATATTCTATATTTTTGAAGGAATATTATAACCTATATCAAAATATTACAATTGTATTACAAATAAGTTCTCGCTACGGTGCCTGGCACCGCAGCGAGAACTTATTTTTGTATTCGTTCTAAATTTTTGGCATATGGTCTTAATGCTTCTGGAATTATTATGCTACCATCTTCTTGTTGATAGTTTTCTAGTAATGCAGCTAGAGTTCTCCCTACTGCCAACCCAGAACCATTTAGTGTATGAACATACTCTACTTTCTTATTGTCTTTCCTTCGATATCTTAAACTGGCTCGTCTAGCCTGATAATCTTCAAAATTACTACAGGACGAAATTTCCACATATCTACCATAGCTAGGCATCCATACTTCTAAATCGTAGGTTTTTGCTGACGAAAATCCTAAATCTCCTGTGCTAAGCATTACTACCCTATAAGGTAATCCTAATCTTTGTAAAATTTCCTCTGCATTATTTGTAAGTTTTTCTAATTCATCGTAAGAGT
>NZ_DATHXO010000414.1:0-9769 GCF_035459645.1 Schnuerera sp. | reverse complement strand
AAAGACACTGCTTTTTCTATAGCTTCTTTTGGAACTCCACTGGAACCGTGTAGTACTAAAGGAATATTTAATTTTTCCTTTATAGTTTTTATCCTATCAAAATCTAATTTTGGTTCACCTTTATAAACTCCATGAGCAGTTCCTACAGCTATAGCCAAATAATCTACATCTGTTTCATCAACGAATTTCTTAGCTTCATTAGGGTCAGTAAAAGTAGCCTCTCTTTCATCTACAACTATATCATCTTCTGTACCACCAATTTTCCCTAATTCAGCTTCTACAGATACACCAACTGCATGAGCTACTTCAATTACTTTTTTAGTTATTGCAATATTTCCTTCTAAATCAAATCTAGAACCGTCTATCATCACAGAAGAAAAACCGTGTCTTATACATAGCATAACTTGATCAAAATCTGTACCATGATCCAAATGTAATGCAACAGGCACTTTAGCCTTCTCAGCTGCTAATCTACCTAATGCAGCAATATATTCAACACCTGCATATTTTAATCCACCTTGGCTCGCTTGAAGAATTACAGGAGAATTTGTTTCTTCTGCTGCTTCTATTATAGCTTGAACTATCTCCATATTGTTTACATTAAAAGCTCCTACTGCATAGTTGTTCTTGTGGGCATCTTGTAAAATTTCTGTACCAGTTACTAACATAACTACTCCTCCTCTTATTTTTTTATATTCCTATTTTTATCTTTTATAGAATCAATACAAGAAATATTTCTTTCTTCAAGTATTATCTTATCCTTTTTTGATAAAACACTCAAGTCTTCTTCTGTTTCTGCAAAAATTAATTTTACACTTTTACAATTTAAACATTCTAATTCTATCCTATCAGAAAATAATTCAATATTTATTCTAGATCGGCCACAATTACAATTAATTTTTTTATCTTTGTTTAAATTATATAATATGTCTAATATTTTAGCCAATACTTTAAAATTGTTGAAACAATCTTTAGTTATCTTTTCTTCATCATTATTACCTATTTCTATCGATTTTCCTAATAATATTTTCTCTGCTATTTCACTATTTCCTAAAAAGAAAATCTCAGCACCATAAGGACAGTATAAGATATTATCATCCTTTAATATAGTATGCAGATCAAAGTGGTAATAATGCCTATTTCCACAATTAAAACAGTTAATTGAAGCATCTATACCCTTGTTGTTTCTTGTAACAATAATATTAATCTCTCCACATTCACATCTATATTCGATTCTTTCTTTTCCCCTAATGTGAAATAGATTCAATTCATATTTTTTCAATCTACCACAAAAATGACATCTTACTATTAGGGTTTTGCATCCATTTAAAATCAAAGGACACACCTCCTAATTTATTTATTCTATATAGATTAAAAAAATCCTTCTATTTGTCGAAAAAAATTAGTTCCTTTTTAAACATATGTTTAAAAAGGAACTTACTATATAAACTATCTTTTTTTCAATCCTAATATTTCTCTTGCTTCATCTGGAGTAGCTATTTCTCGGCCTAGTTCTTTAGCTATCCTTACTACCTTTTCTACTAACTCTCCATTAGACTTGGCCAAAACTCCTTTTTCTAGATAAACATTGTCTTCAAATCCTACTCTAACATGACCTCCCATTGCAATACCTATTGCTGCCATTGGCATTTCATGTCTTCCAACTCCTGCTACTGTCCAAGTAGAACCTGCTGGTATGCTATCTACCATAAAAGCTAAATCTCTGGCAGTGGCAGTCATTTGAACTCCTAATACGAAGTCAAAATGCATAGGTTCTAAAATATATCCTTGTTTAGCATATTTAATAGCATAGTCTACCATTCCCTTGTCAAATACTTCTATTTCTGGTTTGACTCCTTTTTCTATCATTACCTTACCAAAATTCTTTATAGTATTTTCTGTATTGACGAATATTTCATCTCCACCAAAATTCAATGTTCCACAATCTAAAGTTGCCATTTCTGGAAGAAGTTCTACTGGTTGAAGCCTTTCTTCATCAGACATACCTACTGCTCCACCGGTTGACGGCTGGATTATAACATCAGGACATCTCTTCTTTATTTCCTCTATACATTCCCTAAATCTTTCTTTATCTTGAGTAGGCGTACCATCATCATATCTTACATGCAAATGAATAATACTAGCCCCTGCTTTGTATGCAATCTCCGCTTCTCTGCCTATTTCCTCCACCGTATAAGGTACATTTGGATTATGCTCTTTTGTTACCTCTGCTCCACATATGGCAGCTGTAATAATAAGTTTATCCATTAAACTCCCCCTTATCTATTATTTTGTTTTATTTTCTTTTCTTGTCCTTTGGTACTACACAAGTTCCTTCAGCTTTACAAACTACTATAGGTTCATCTAAAACATCACAAGCCGAATCATTAATATCTGGTCTAGGAGCTATAACTTTTCTTGCTTCAAATTTCATTTTTCTTGAAGTATTGCCTATTTTGGTTATCTCCCCTACCGCTTCAATAAACTCTCCCGCATAAACAGGAGCCAAAAATTCTACATTATCATAAGCCACAAACAAGCCTTCATCTCCATCATTTCTAATAAGTAATTCTGTAGCCACATCTCCAAATAATTGAAGTATTTTAGCCCCATCAACTAAATTCCCTCCATAATGAGCATCTCCAGAACTCATTCTTACTCTAATCATAGCTTTATCCATGTTTCACCCTCCATTTCAAATATAATCACATTAATTATAACATAAGTATTCTCCATAAACCATATAAAAACAATAAGGTCTTAAACTTGTTCTTCCAATCCTATTCATTTATATAGGTTAGTTCATTTCCATAATAATCTTAACAATATTGTAACTATTTATTAGGTAAGATATGATAATATAATAGTGTTAGGTGTAAATTAGGGGGTGAACTTATTTTTGAATGATCTAATAGTACTTAAAAATTTGAGTAAAGTTTATAAAATGGGAGACGAAAAAATCCATGCTTTAAATGATATAAACTTAAAGATAAGTAAAGAAGAATTTGTATGTCTCCTAGGCACTTCTGGCTCTGGCAAAAGTACTTTACTCAATATGATGGCAGGTTTGGAAAAACCTACCAAAGGAAAAATAATTATTGAAAAACATCATGTAGAAAAGATGAACGAAAAACAATTGGCTCAATTTCGACAACTAAATATAGGATTTGTATTTCAATCCTATAATTTAATCCCCACCCTATCAGCTTTAGAAAATGTTAGCCTCGGCCTTACCTTTAGAGGGATATCTAGGAAAGTTAGAGATAGAATGGCAAAGGAAATGTTAGAAGCAGTAGGATTAGGAACTAGACTACATCATAAACCTTCGGAAATGAGCGGTGGACAACAACAAAGAGTAAGTATTGCTAGAGCTTTCGTAGGTAGGCCCAAAATCGTCTTTGCTGATGAACCTACAGGAAATCTAGACACTAAAACTACTTTAGAAGTAATGGATTTAATAACTAACATGGCCAAAGAAAATAAACAAACTCTGATCATAGTAACCCATGACGTAGAAATATCACCATATGGCCATAGGGTTATCTATTTAAGAGATGGTAGTATTGAAAAAATAGTTGAAAATCAAATAAAAGGGGGCGCAGAATAAATGCGAAAATTTATTAGTATATCTTTAGTATTGTTATTAATATTGTTACAACTACCCACTGTAGGAATTGCAGATGAAGATGATTTTGATAAATCTAAACTTATGCCAGTATTCAGTATAGAAAATCGAGATATTCCCAGTGGAGATGCAGATAAAACCATGACTTTGTCCTTTAATTTAAAAAACTCAGGATATCAAGCAAAAAATGTAATAATAACACCTGTATTTGAAGGGGGTAGTCCTTTCACAGTAAGTGATTTGACTAATTCCAAAACCATATCACAAATAAATGGTAATAATACTGTTAATGTGAAATTTAAATTGTCTATTGCAGCTGATGCTGTAGCAGGTAATTATCCTATTGAATTAAAATTTCAATATGAAAACGCATATGGCTATACTGGTGAACATAGTGAAACAGTCTATGTAAGAGTTACTAGTAAAAGTACTCCACCAAAACTTATTATAGATAAAGTAACGACTAATCCTGATGAAATAGGCCCTGGTGGAGAAGCAAAAGTTAGCATAATGTTTGAAAATAAAGGTTCCATAGATGCTAGAGATTTATCAGTTACTTTAGAAGGTTTAAATACAGATGGAGGGTTCTATGTCCAAACTGGTTCTAATGTTTCCCATGTGAATAGGGTACCGGGTAAATCTGTATCTGCTGTTAATTTTGATTTAAAAACAGCAAAAAATATAAAACGAGGTAGCCATGAATTAACTGTTAAATTTTCCTATAAGGATAGCCAAAATAATATTATAGAAGATATTCAAAATATATACTTAAATATTGGAGGAAAAAGTAGTACTAGTTCAAATTTGACCATAGAAAATCTAGTTTATCCTACTTCTGGGATTAAACCAGAGGGTAATTTTGAATTGAAATTTGATTTAGTAAACACAGGTGAGTTAGAAGCTTCAAATATTTTGGTTAAAACTGAAAGTACAGATCCAGCATTAGTACCAAAGACTACAAATATTAAAAAAATAAGTGCAATCGGTACTGATGAATCCGAAAGTTTGTCTTTCATCTTTACTCCAACTAAAGATGCCGAAACTAGGAATTATCCTATAAATATTACTGTTGAATATGAAGATGAATTTAATCAAGGTAGCGAAGATAAATATGTTTTAACCCAATATGTAGGTGCTTATGTTGATAAAGAAAGTGAAGGAGGTAAAGGAACTCCAAAACTTATAATAGATAAATATAATTTTGAACCAACTATAGTTAAAGCAGGCGAAAACTATACTATGAATCTTTCATTTTACAATACTAACGCTCAAAAAGCAGTAAGAAATATAAAAATATTTTTAACTGCAGATGAAAAAACAGATCCTGATAGTCCTAGTAGTGGAGGCAATGTATTTACTCCAGTAGGAAGTAGCAATACCTTCTACATAGATAGTATTCCTGCAAAGGGTAGAGTAGAAAAGAACATTACTATGTTCACAGTCCCTGATGCCCAAGCTAAAACATATACTATCACAGCGAATTTCGAATACGAGGACAATGAAGGAGAAGAATATACCGCCACAGAGCTCATAGGAGTCCCTGTAGTTCAACAATCCAAATTGGAAATAGGAGAAATAAGTTTTTCACCAGAAGCTTTTGCAGGAGAACCTACTCCTGTATTTGTAGAATTTTATAATACAGGAAAAGTCACTCTATATAATATGATGGTAAAACTAGATGGAGATTTCCAAACCGAAAATGGTAGTTACTATGTAGGTAATTTTGAAACTGGAATGTCTGAGTATTTTGAGGGTATGGTAATTCCTATGGAGCCAGGTGAATTAACAGGAAATTTAATCTTTACTTATGAAGACTCCTCTGGAGAAAATATTGAAGTTAAAGAAGAGTTTACCTTAAACGTAATGGAACCAATGCCTATGGATGAATTCCCAGAAGATATGCCACCTATGGAAGAACCAGGAGGTGCTGGAAAGATATTTAAGAGTAAAGGCTTCTGGATAACCATTATTATAATAGCTGCAGCTATTGGTGGATTTATATTCTACAAAAAAAAGAAAAAGAAAGGTATGGCTTTAGATGACTAGTATAGATTTAATGCGAATGGGACTGAAAAATCTGTGGAGGAGAAAATTAAGAACTTTTCTAACGGTTTTGGGCGTTATAATAGGCACTAGTTCTATAGTCGTTATGTTATCCCTTGGTTTTGGAATGCAGGAAGCATTTAAAGGTCAACTATCTAGAATGGGGAGTTTAAATACAGTTAATATTCATAAAAGATATGGAGGATATGATGAAATGTCTTCCGGTAGAAATACTCAAGAAGCAAAATTGGATGATAAGGCTATTTTAAATTTTAAAAACATGCCTCATGTAACTGCTGTAACACCCATAGTAGAAGTCTATGGAATGATTAAAAGTGGTAGATATACAGCCCATACTTCTATTAAAGGTATAGACCCTGAAGCTATGGAATACTTTGACTTTAATATAGGTGAAGGACGTCTATTACAAACTGGAGATAATTTAAACATTGTATTTGGTGGTGGTATGAAATACAACTTCTATGATGAAAAAGCTATGCGGAGAGGTAGATATGAAGAACCAGATATAGACCTTATGAATGATAGGATGGTCTTAACCTTTGATATGGATACTGGAAGAAGGCCTACCATGCCTGGTGAAAGTATTAAAAAACCTAAGTATAAAGATTATAATATAAAAGCAGTAGGTATTCTTGAAGAGGGCAATTGGGAAACAGATTATGGTATATATGCTTCTATTGACACGGTTCAAAAAATGATTGAAGAAAAGGAAAAAGCCGAAGGAAATAATCAAAAACAAAATAGAAGAGCCCAACAAGAATATGAAAGAATTATGGTAAGAGTAGATGATATAAAAAACGTGGCAAATGTACAGCAAAAAATAAAAGATGATGGATTTGAAGCTTATAGTTTAAGTGATATGTTAGATGAAATGAATAAAATGACAGGTATAATCCAAGCCGTCCTTGGAGGGATAGGTGCCATATCCTTACTAGTAGCTGCTATAGGAATTACTAATACCATGGTTATGTCCATATATGAAAGAACTAAAGAAATTGGTATTATGAAAGTTATAGGTGCATCCCTAAAGGATATAAAGAAACTATTTTTATTTGAATCAGCCATGATAGGCCTACTAGGTGGTATAGCCGGAGTTATATTTAGCTATATTTTATCATTCCTAGTAAATAAGTTTAGTCCAGCATTTGGAGATTTTATGGGCTTAGGTGGAGAAACAAAAATAAGTATTATACCTATATGGCTAGTATTTGCTGCATTAGGGTTTTCAGCTTTAATAGGAATAATTTCCGGATATTATCCTGCTAGACGAGCTATGAATCTATCTGCATTAGAAGCTATAAGGACAGAATAAAACAAGACAGAGATTAATCTCTGTCTTGTTTTTCTATTTCAACATTTACTATTTCATCACTTTCCAGTTTCAGTTTAGCAAAATAATCTAATCTTATATCATATATGCTTTTTATCTCCTTACCGATTTTTATAATAGATTTTGGAGAAATATAATAATCAACCATCTCTTCCTTAGAATTTAATATAGTCAGCTTTGGTTCCTCTGAAATTAAAATTTTTTTGATATATCCTTCGTCTTCTCCTGGAGTAGATTTTGCTTCTATAGATTCTACTTCTCCATTTGATAAAGTTAAAACTACCTGATCTCCTGGTCTCAATTTCTTTACATTAACTCCATTAGAATTTCTATAAACCATTAGATTTTCATCTAATATATATTCATAAGTAGTCTTATCTTCTCTTTCCACCAATATCATATATTCTTCATAAAAATGTCTATCCTTAATCATTCCCCGTACCTTACCATTTCTACTTTCACCAGATATGAATAAAGCTAAATCATCAAAGGATTCTACTTTAACCCTGTCCCCTTCTTTTAAGCTATAAAAGTAAGACTCTCTTCCATTTAACAATATTTCAGTTTCTTTAGAAATATGGAAGGTTTTTGTGCCACCTTCATCTAGTTCTACCACCATTGAAGAAGATGTTCCTAAAGAAATATTGTTAATAATTCCTGTTAATATTTCTTTATTGCTATCCACTGTTAAAGATTTGATTATATTGCCTTCAGAGATTGTTGCTTTTATATTCATTCCTGACTCTAAGTCATCTACGAAACCAGAATAATTATCAATAATTATTGAAGCATCTTTATCAAAGGTATAGGAATCTACCCTCTGTCCATTATCAATAAATATAAATTTATCCACTTTCCCAGTAATAATGCCAGCTAATTGGTCTTTTTCATGAGTAACAGGTTCTTCTACTGGTGTTTTTATTGGTGATTTCTCAGGTTCTTCTACTGGCTCTTCTGGAATAGTTACTATAGAGCTTCCATCCATTTTCCCCCCTTACGCATGATGGTGACTTGATGTATCCACCTCCACCCATACAGGTGTCCGCCGCGCCATCTGCGCAAAAGAAAACCCCGGCCCCAACTCCTGCGGCTCCGACTCCCAAGAAAACGCTACCTCGACCGATTGCGATTGGCTTGCTAGGGATCGCTGCCATATTATTCCTATGGCTGGGTCAAAATGCGCCGGCACAATTTCTTAATCACATGATCGTATTTGTGCTGTCTTGTGTAGTGGGTTACTACGTCATTTGGAATGTGACTCATTCCTTGCATACCCCATTGATGTCAGTTACTAATGCTATTTCCAGCATTATTATCCTGGGCGCTTTATTACAAATCGGTCAGGCTGGATTTTGGGTTTCTTTGCTCGCTTTTATTGCAGTCCTCGTTGCTAGCATCAACATATTTGGGGGCTTTTATGTCACGCGTCGCATGCTGCACATGTTTCGTAAAAAAGAACAATAAACCAAGGGAGCTCACACCATGTCATACGGCTTGATTACTGCTGCTTATATCATTGCAGCTCTATTTTTTATTCTTAGTCTTTCTGGGCTCTCACGCCAGGAATCAGCCCGTCACGGCAATCTTTTTGGCATTGCCGGAATGGCTATTGCGCTGTTTGTCACTATTTTTGCGGAACACACAACAGCTCTGCCATGGATCATCATAGCCATGTTGATTGGCGCGGTGATTGGAATTTACAAAGCGCACCGGGTGGAAATGACCCAAATGCCCGAGCTCATTGCCTTGCTGCATAGCTTTGTAGGGTTAGCTGCCGTGCTCGTTGGGTTTAATAGTTTTGCCATGGCAGCTAGCGTTAGTCCAGAAATGCAAACCATACACTTGGTAGAGGTATATATCGGAGTCTTTATTGGCGCCATTACGCTGACCGGCTCTGTTGTTGCCTACGGCAAGCTCAGCGCCAAAATGGCCAGCAAACCATTACAGCTACCCCATAAACATTTACTCAACCTCATTGCTTTAATACTGTCGGTCTTATTGCTGATTTGGTATATCAAGGCCGAAGGCTCTTGGTTTGCATTGCTGTTAATGACAATCATTGCCTTGGCGTTTGGGTGGCACCTGGTCGCTGCCATCGGCGGCGCTGATATGCCCGTAGTTGTATCGATGCTGAACTCGTACTCAGGTTGGGCCGCGGCGGCTGCTGGCTTTATGCTAGAAAATGATCTACTCATCGTCACAGGTGCTTTGGTAGGCTCATCTGGTGCGATCCTGTCTTACATCATGTGTCAGGCGATGAACCGCTCTTTCATTTCGGTAATTGCAGGTGGTTTTGGTAGCGAGGGCGTCATCGCAGACGATAGTGATATGGGCGACTACAAAGAGCTGCAGCCAGCTGAAGTCGCCGACATGCTGAAAAATGCTCGTTCTGTGATTATCACACCAGGTTATGGCATGGCCGTTGCACATGCTCAAAATGTCGTTGCCACCATCACCGAGCAACTATCATCTCAAGGGGTCAATGTCCGTTTTGGCATCCACCCAGTTGCTGGTCGACTCCCCGGGCATATGAACGTTTTATTAGCAGAAGCACGGGTCCCCTACGATGTCGTATTGGGCATGGATGAAATCAATGATGATTTTCAGGATACCGATGTGGTGCTGGTGATTGGTGCCAATGATACGGTCAACCCTGCCGCTGCTACTGATCCTCATAGTCCCATTGCAGGCATGCCAGTACTGCATGTCTGGGAGGCCAAAAATGTGATCGTCTTTAAACGCTCAATGAG
>NZ_DATHXO010000413.1:0-11455 GCF_035459645.1 Schnuerera sp. | reverse complement strand
AATGCGGATTATAATTCCTTTTGTTTCTATGATTATAATATTTGCTTTATTGTATAAATTGAGTCCTACTCCAGAAGAAGGCCTTAATTTAAAACTTAGCCATACTTTGCCTGGTGCAGTATTTACTACTACTGGATGGATTATAGCCTCCATGGTTTTTTCTTATTATGTAAATAATTTTGGAAAATATTCCAGAACCTATGGCAGCCTTGGAGGAATAATAGTATTGTTAATCTGGCTTTATATAACCAGTATAATGATAGTATTAGGAGGCGAAATCAATGGAGCCTATGCCGCTATTATGAATAATACTGGAGTAGAAGATTGTGAAGATGAAAAAAAAGAATAATTTATACATAAACTACTAAAGATAATATAGTGGTTTTTAACTACTAAAACTTGGTAAGGTGAAAATATATGAATCATATATCTGATAAAAATAATAAAATATATTTTATTTCTAATAAATGTTCTCAAACTATTGGTGGAGTACAAACCATAATTCGATTAATAGAAAAAGCAATGCCTAAACAAAACTTTGTAGAAATCCCCTTAGTATATAGTAAGAAGGATATAAAATTAGACAAGTTATCTAATGTTGAAATATATAGTTTAGCTTTAAACACCAGCGAAAAATTATTAAATTATATAAATATATTTGAATTCGATAAACAAATTAAGAATGAAATTATCATACCAAATTCAAAAATAATTGTATTTGGAGCCCAGAAATTACTTTTTCTCAGCAAAAAAGATTTAGAAAGAAACGAAATAATAATATTCCAGTCTAATAGGCCGGATATTACATTTGGAACAGTAGATAGTGATAAAATACCTTTTATCCTAGAAGATAGAATAAAATATATTGACAAATTCTTATTCTATACAGAAGAGGATAAAAAAGAAATAATTAAAATCCTTGATAATTCAAAAGTTGAATATAATTTTAGACCTTATATAGTCCCTAATCCTTCTAAAACCCCTAGAAATCAAATATGTCAATATACCAACAATATAATGTACATGGGGCGATTCGATATAATACAGAAAAATATTAAGGAATATATAAAACTTGCAGATAAACTTTATCCAAAGTATAGGATAAACGCTTATGGAGATGGTATTAGCAAGTTTTTATTGGAATTTTCTAAGGTAAATGTGGAGGGAGTTATCAAGGATATTAGTGAGGTTGCTCATAAAAATAGTATATTATTGTTGCTTTCAAATTATGAAGGCTTTGGCAATGTATTAGTAGAAGCCTATTCAGTTGGAATGCCTGTAATTGTATACGATTCCTACCCAGCAGCCAAATCCATTGTAACTCCTGGTGCTGGGAAATTAATTCCTTATGGAGATATAGAAGGAGTAAAAAAAGCAATTGAAGAAATATTAAAAGATGAAGATACTTTTAAATCCTATTCTCATAAGGCCTTTGAAGAATCAACAAAATATATAAAAGAGAATATTGTTAAAAAATATATTGAAGTTGTTTTAGATTGATGCCTCTCAATTAATTTTTTATAATTCAAAAGTAAAAAGCTATACCAAAATACATGCGTATTTGATATAGCCTCAAAAATGTACCCTTAAGTTTATTATTTAAATTTTACCGCTGTACCATATGTTATAACTTCTGCTGCCCCCTGCATAATTGCAGAAGAAGCATAACGTATATTTATAACTGCATCTGCTCCTAAGTTTTCAGCCTCTTCCACCATTCTTTTGGTAGCAAGGGCCCTAGCCTCATTCATCATTTCATTATAAGCTTTTAATTCTCCCCCTACGATATGCTTAAATCCTTGGGTTATATCTCTTCCGATGTTTTTACTTTGAATTGTACTCCCCTTGACTATTCCAAGCATTTCTAACTCCTTGCCAGTGATATAATCAGTATTTACTAAGATCATCTTCTTCTCCACTCCTTATCTCCTTTATTCTTTCAATTAACACAAATATACTAACTCCTATTAAAGCTAATGGTATTACAAGTCCTATTACTCTTATCAAAATTGGCACAGAAATAATAGACCAGCCCCAAATAAAAAATGATAAATATATGATCAATAAAATTGTAATTATAATAGGAGCTATTATTTTTTTAATCTCCATATGATCATTCTCCCATTTATATAATAAAAACCTCTTTCATTTATTATACCATTATTATTATATGAATTGGTATTAAATATATATTATATTTTTGATAAATTATTGGGTAACTATAGTATAATGATAAATGGAAGGAGAATCACTATGAATATAAAAATATTAGAAGAAATAGGCTGAGGATATAGTAAATTAGCTGTAGTGGTAAACTCAGCTTTAAGAAAATTGAATATAAATCATAAACTTGAAATAATAGGGAATCCTAATTTATTTTCAGATTATAAAGTGTCTAATCCCCCAGCTCTAATAATAAATGGAGAAATACTGGTAAAAGGCTATATCCCAACACAAGAGGAAATGATAAAAATATTAAGTAATAAAAAATAACTATCAAAAATGGTATTAATACCATTTTTGATAGTTATTATAATTATTTCATTAGATGATGTTCTAGTATTTGTTCCTTTCTAAAATCTTGTAAACCTAGATAGAATTCTAAATTATTTAATAAGTATTCTAATTTTACAGGTCCTACTAGTTCTGAACCTGTTACTGCTACACCGTATTTACTAGCTTCTTGTTTTACTAGTTCAAAAGTTCTATAAAGAGGTGTTTTGCTACAGTCAAACATATTCATAGATACTACAGTGCCTTCTCTTTCAGGAAATTTAATACCTACTGCTCTTACTGTTGAAAATCCACCACTTGGTCCTCTAACGGTTTTGGCTATTGCTTTTGCGATACTCACATCTTCTGTAGCCAAAAATACATTATAAGCTGTTAACCCTTCCATATCTGCAGATACTATAGTTGCTCCATATTTATCGCTTAACTTTCCATCTACAGATAAATCTGGTTTTCTAGCTTCATAATCTGGGTGGTTTTTATCTTCTAATAAAGCCTTTAATCCTTCGTATTGCCCCTTTCTTATAAAGGATATACTCTCTTTATCTTTAGTCTTTGCATTTTCAGCTGAATAATAAATTGGAACTTGATATTTATCAAATAGTTCTTGTCCTATTTCTTCTGCTAGCTCAGTTACTTCCTCCAAGCTAATATTTCTAAAAGGAAATAGTGGTATAGTGTCTTGAGCTCCTATTCTTGGGTGGGATCCTTTTTGTTCTCTCATATCAATTAGTTCATAGGATTTTCCTGCCATTGCTATTAAAGCTTCTTTTAGTGGTTCTGGTTCTCCTAATATGGTAAGTACTGTTCTATTAAAATCATGTTCTGGTTCAACACTAACTAAGGTTACTTTTTCTCTATTTCTTATTTCATCGGCAATGGCGTCTATTACATCTTGCCTTCTTCCTTCACTGAAGTTTGGTACTGCTAAAATATATTGTTTTGCCATTGAACTACCTCCTTCATAATAATTCGCTATTGCATTATAGCATAAAGAAATTTGTTGTTCTTTGTTAATATTCTACAAAACTTGTAATCCCTTTAAAAATCAAATTATAATATTACATATTTTCAAGAAGAGATTCTAAAGATAGTCCTACCTCATATAATTTCTTTTGTTCATCTATTACTGTTAAAAATTTAAACAATTTTCCATCTTCTACTCTTACCTTAATAGGAGTAACTATACTTTCTTGTCCTTCTTCCTTTAAAACCAAAAAACTTTTGTCTACTTCATATAAATTAAGTCCTATAGAATCCTTATTGCTACTATATTCTACAGTACCTAGTTCATCAGTAATATATATATCATCCATTTTGGTATCTTTAAGTAGAACTCCTATACTTTCGTGGTCTATCCCCTTATTCTTAGCATAATTCTTAATATAGTAGGCTGCATTTAACATCTTCTCTTCCATAACCTTCCCTGCAACAAATTGCTGCATTTCGTAAACATTATCCATTATCTTATCTACAACTTCCTGTAAGTACTGAGATTTACTACGTTGTTCTATTACTTGTGTTGTAGTCTCTTCCATATGGGCAGCTATCTCTTGTGCAAAGCTTGTAACTTTATCAATATTAGCAGTTACATCTTTAATCATCGAGTTATGCTTATTTGTTACATCTTTTATACCTTCAAGACTGGTTTTTCCTGTATTTAATGTTTTAACAATAGATCCAAATTCCTGACTAGTATTTTCCATAATGGTACAATTATTATCAGCATGCTCCATATCTTCCTCCATTAGTTTGGTAATGGAGTCTATTTCATTCTTTAATGTATATATAACTTCTTCAATTTTAGATGAAACTTCCTCTGTTTCTTTAGCTAATTTCCCTACTTCCATAGCTACAATAGCAAATCCCTTCCCATGTTCTCCTGCTCTTGCTGCCTCAATAGAAGCATTTAAAGAAAGCATATTGGTTTCCTTAGATATAGAGTTAATCAAATCGATTAAACCTACTATTTCATCAGAATAATCTTTCAATTTCAACACTTGTTTTGATGATCTATTGGTCATATCCCTGGATAGATTAATTCTCTCTTCTATATACTCTATATTTTCTATGCCTTTTTGAGCTGTAGAAATAGAATCCGATATAAATTGAATCTTATCTACCATATCCTTTTCAATTTTCTCCAAAGACAAAAGTATATCTTGAGTCAATTCATTAGTCTTACTTAACATATTAGCTTGCTCTACTGTATTAGAATCTGCCACTTCTATAGAAGAAGCTATGGATTCAGTTGCATCTACACTTTCTTGGGATACTATATTAAGTTTTTCACATATATGAAAGATATTCGTAGAAATCTCCACTTGAGTTTTTAAATTATTTTTAATACTTTCAGACAACTGATTTAATTCCTCTTGTACCTCCTCAGGAATATCCATATCCTTATGTTTTGAAAAATCCATATGATTTAAATTTGATATATAATCTTCTATGTTTTTCAATGAATTTTTGTTTAATTGCTTGTACAATATAATTGTTAAAACTATAGATAATACTATAATCAAACCTAAGGTTAAATAGATGTTCTCAGAATAGGACATCACTAAGAAATTTATCACCATAAATATCAATATTATTATAAGTAAATAGATAAAACTTTTTTTATTATTCACAGCATATCTCCCTTCTGTCTTATTATAAAGCTTATAGGGATAAATCAATAAATTTAAATTCCTTGACATCAAATAACCCCATATCTGTAACCTTAATATTTGGTATAACTGGTAAAGCAATAAAGGATAAGGTCATAAAAGGCTCTATATATTCATTTACTCCTAAGACATCGTAGGCCTTATTTAGCATATTATTCAATTTATCGTTAACCTTATGTAAAGGTTCTTCTGACATAAGGCCAGCAATAGTTAAAGGCAATGTATCTATTATTTCTCCTTTGGATACAAGAGTAATACCTCCTCCTACTCTTTGAAGTTCCTCAATGGCAAGGAGCATATCCCTATCGTTATCTCCTATAACTATTATATTATGAGAATCATGTGCTATGGTAGAGGCTATAGACCCATTTTTAAGACCGAAACCTTCAACTAAAGCTAAACCTATATTACCTGTTTTATTATGCCTCTCTACTACAGCCACCTTCATAATATCCTTTGAAGGTATGAACTTACCATCTTTCACCATTACCTTTCTTTCAACTTTCTCCGTCACTAGATTATGAGGTAGTAGTTTTATTACATTAGCTTTATCCCCTTTGAGATATATCTGTAAATCTTCTTCCTGAACTTTTTTAATATTTACCGTGTTTTTCATACGGCTATTGTCTCTATTTTCCAGATTAAATAATGCTTCTTTATCTTTTCCTTTAAGTTCTCCAGCTTTATATACTTCTAATATATTGAAATCTTCCAAATTATCAATAACTACCATATCAGCTAAATAACCTGGAGCAATTGCACCTTTTCCTTTTAAACCATAACATTCTGCTGCATTTAAAGAAGCCATTTTGATACAATCTATAGGATCTACTCCTGACTTTATAGCCAATCGAATATTGTGATCGATACTACCATTTTTTAATAAATCCGATGGATGTTTATCATCAGTACAAAATATACATCGTCTCAAATTGTCTTTGTTTACAGCCTTTATTAATTCTGTCAAATTTCTAGCTGCTGAACCTTCCCTAATATGAATATACATTCCTAATCTTAATCTATCTACCATTTCTTCTACTGTAGAACATTCGTGCTCTGTATCGATGCCTCCTACTACATAGGCGTTTAGTTCTTTATCCTTAATTATTGGACCATGGCCATCTATTATATGGTCTTTAAAAAGAGTTAACTTTTCTAAAACATCTTCATCTCCATTAACAACTCCTGGATAGTTCATCATCTCTCCTAAACCTAGTACTCTTTTCTCTCCAATTAACTTTTCTAAATCCTCAGCTTTAAGAACTGCTCCAGAATTTTCAAAGGGAGTTGCCGGTACACAACTAGGCAACATTACATATATGTCTAAAGGCAGATCATCACTTTCTTCCAATATATATCTAATTCCGTCTAACCCCTTTACATTGGCTATTTCATGTGGATCTGCTATTATAGTAGTAACTCCACTAGGGACTATAGCCTTAGCAAATTGAGAAGGGGTTACCATGGAGGATTCTATATGAACATGACCATCGATAAAAGCAGGTGATAAAAATTTCCCCTTTAAATCTATCTCCTTTTCACCTTTATATTGACCAATTCCTACAATTCTTCCATTATATACTGCCACATCTCCTGCAATTATTTCGTTTGTAAATACATTTATTATATTGGCATTTTTAAACACTAATTGAGCCTTCTCATCACCTTTAGCAATTTTAATCATCTTTTTAATCATAATTCCCACCTCTGTTAACTTTATCTAAAGCTTCCCTTAATTTCTCCGGTGTAACAGGTAATTCTTTAATTCTTACTCCCGTAGCATCATATATTGCATTTAATATAGCTGGAGCAACTGGTATCATAACAGGTTCTCCAATACCCTTAGCTCCATAAGGCGCTGTAGATTCTGGATCTTCTACTATTATATTCTCTACATCTATCATATCCATTGCTGTGGGTATTAAATATCGAGAAAATTTATTGTTCTTTATATGACCTTTTTCTAATTTTAAATCTTCAAATAAAGCATATCCTAAAGCCATAGCAAAGCCTCCATCCATCTGTCCTTCAACTAAATGAGGATTTATAGCTTTACCAACATCCTGAGCAAATACAGCCTCTTTTATTTCTACTTTACCCGTATCTGTATCTACTTTTAGCTCTACTCCACAGGCATTAAAGGTATAAGGCCAATATGGAGCTCCTTGTCCTGTTTCTGGATCCATCTCTACCGTTTGGGCTATAAATTCTCCTTCTGCTTCTATATTCCCATCTCCAAATTTATCTACCAATTCCTTAAAAGAAATTTGTTTCTCTGGGAAAAATTCTAGGTATATTCTCCCGTCTTTAACCTTCAATCCATGAATGGAGTTTAAATTTAACTCTTCCTTGGCCACTTCAATCAAGCTATCTTTAAAGTTTTCACAAGCTTTTCTAATTGCATTTCCCGTATTATAAGTTTGACGACTAGCTGCTGCTGTTCCTGAATCTGGCATAAGACTTGTATCTTCCGATATAAATAACACTTCTTCCGATGAAAGGCCTAAGGTTTCTGCGCCTATTTGGAGGAGAGCAGTCTTAGCTCCTTGACCTACTTCTGTAGCGCCTACATAAATACCTACTTTTCCCCCTTCATGCAATATTACTTTTGCCTTAGATACATCAGGAAATCCATTTCCATATCCAGTTCCATAAAAAGATACGCCAATTCCTCTGCCATGCTTTATCATTTTGCCCCCTCCTTTCTAGGATGAAATTCCATCTTTGCTGCTACTTCTTTTATGCAAGCTTCTAAGGGTACTGACTCCTTCAGTACTTGCCCTGTAGCTGTAACGGAATCTTTCTTAAATATATTAATCATCCTTATAGATATAGGGTCTATGCTTAATTTTTCTGCCAATATATCCATCTGCTGTTCATGAGCTATTGGTACTTGAGTAGCACCAAAACCTCTCATAGCTCCTGCAAAAGGATTATTAGTATAGACTGCATAGCTATCCACGACTACATTAGGTATATAATAAGGTCCAGTAATATGGACTCCAGCTTTCCTCAATACATTTGGTGCCCAAGAAGCATATGCTCCTGTATCTCCTATGATTTCAGCCTTCATAGCTAATAATCTTCCTTCTTTATCTGCTCCTGTCTTACATTTCATAATCATAGGATGTCTCTTAGCATGAGCAATAAAAGATTCTTCTCTAGAATATACTACCTTTACAGGTCTTTTGAGAATATAAGCTGCTAAAGCTAAATGAATTTGGAAACTTATATCCTCTCTCCCTCCAAAAGCTCCTCCAACATTAGCGTTTATAATCCTTACTTCATCTTCATTTAAATTAAGTGCGCTGGCTACTTCTTCTCTATCATAATGAGGATATTGAGTAGCCACCATAACCGTAATCCTACCTTCTTCATCTATAAAAGAAACCCCTGCCTCTGGTTGTAAAAAAGCATGCTCTACCATATGGGTTTTGTAGGTGTTTTCTGCAATTACATAGCTATTCTTAAAGCCTTCTTCTATATCTCCCCGTCTTATCTTATAATGATACATTATATTGCTATCTTCATGGACTTTTGGTGCTTTCTCATCCATAGCAATTTCTGGGTCAAAAACCCCTTCTAATTCTTCATAATCAACCTTTATCTTCTCTAAAGCTAATTTACATACTTCTTCCGTTTCTCCTACTATAAAAGCAATTGGATCTCCTATTCTTCTAACCTTTTTTTCACATAAAACTTCATGATCTTTAAATACTACTCCATGACTATTATTCGGTACATCTTTGTAAGTAAAAATTTTAATTATACCATCTATCTTTTCCGCTTCACTAATATCTATATCTATATAGGCATGGGGTAATTTGGACCTTAAGGTCTTTCCATATACCATATTGTCCATATATATATCCTCAGGATATAGAGCCTTTCCTGTAACTTTACTATAGGCATCGGTTCTCGTAATATTCTTACCTACTATATCCAATTTCATCATTTCCCCTCCTCTATATATTTTATTGCTAATTCTACAGCATCCACAATCTTGTTATATCCAGTACATCTACAAAGATTACCAGAAATTCCTTCTCTTATCTCTTCTCTACTAGGATTAGGATTTTTATCTAATAATGCTTTTGCTGACATAATCATCCCTGGAGTACAAAATCCACATTGAACAGCCCCTGCATCTATAAAAGCTTGTTGAATAGGATGTACTCGTTCCCCTTCGCCTAGCCCTTCTATAGTCAAAATTTCACTACCATCGGCTTGAAAGGCCATAACCAAACAAGATGTTACCGTTTCTCCATCCATTATTACAGTACAAGCTCCACACTCACCTTCACCACAACCTTCTTTGGTGCCAAGTAACCCTAACTTATCTCGTAATAGATCTATAAGTCTCATGTTTTCATCTATATTTAAGCTATAATTCTTCCCGTTAACTTTCAGCTGAATTTCCTTCATTGTCTCACCCCATTTAATAATTCCATGGCTTCTTTCAAAGCTTCTCTAAACATACTATCTACGGCTATCCGTTTATAAGGAAAAGTAGATCTTTTGGCTAATCTTTTTTCCATGGCTTTTTGCAATACTACAATTCCTTCATCTATGGTAGTATGGTCTAATTTTTTTCCCATTAAAAATTGTTCCAATTCTAGTTCACGCATAGGATATTTTCCTAACGAGCCACTAGCGACTTTTATAGTACTTATTTTTTCGCCTTCATCTAATTCTAGCAATGTAGCTATAGACAATCTAGATATAGCCAATGCCTTCCTAAGACCTAGTTTAGAAAAACTTAATGCTTGTCTTTTATCTAGTTTATTAAAACGAATATTTACCAAAATCTCATCTACTTTAACACTTGCATCCTCATCCTTATAATAATCCTCTATGCTTATCTCTCTTGTCCCTTTTATGCTTTTAAATATAAGGCTAGCATTTAAACAGATTAAAGGAGGAATGGAATCAGCAGCTGGAGAACCATTTGCAATATTGCCTCCTAAGGTACCTTTATTTCTAATCTGGGGAGAGCCTACCAAATGACATGATTTGTTCAATCCATATAGATTTCCTACAAATAATGGACTTTCTACTATCTGAGTAAAACTTACTCCAGCACCTATTTCTATATATTCTCCCTTATCCTCTATGGACTTAAGTTCTTCTATACTAGATACATCCACCAATACTTTAGGAGCTATTCTCTCGTTTCTCAAATCGATAATTATATCAGTTCCACCAGCAATAATCTTTGCATCTTCCCCGTATTTTCCCAATAGTTCTACAACTTCGTATATATTTTCCCCTTTATAAACTTTCTCCAATGCCATTTTAAAAACCTCCTATATATAAAACCTTTTACAAAGACCGCCCCCCTACGGAAGCTCCTTCGGAAGGCGGCTTGTTTTATATCTTTATATACCGACTATGTTTTTAATTACGAACAGTATTGCTAATACATACATTACTCCAGATATATCTTTATGTTTTCCAGTTATTAATTTTAATACTACATAGGAAACCATACCAAAGACTATACCCTCTGCAATACTATAAGCAAAAGGCATCATTACTATGGTTAAAAATGCAGGAATTGCCTCTGTAAAATCTGTTAAATCTATTTCTTTAATTGGGCTCATCATGAATAATCCTACTAAAATAAGTGCTGGCGCAGTTGCTTCTCCTGGTATCATGCCGAATATTGGTGAGAAAAATAATGCCAAGAAGAACATTCCTGCCGCAGACAATGCTGTAAGACCAGTTCTACCACCATCGGCTACTCCTGAAGCAGACTCTACATATGTAGTTACCGTACTAGTTCCTAAACAAGCACCGGATACAGTACCTACTGCATCTGCCATTAAAGCTTGGCTAACTCTTGGAAGTTTTCCTTCTTCATCTAACATATCTGCCTTTGAAGCTACTCCTACTAAAGTACCTACTGTATCAAATATGTCAACAAATAAGAAAGTAAATACTACAATTAACATATCCAATGTAAATATGTTATGCCATTCAAATTGAAAAGCTACCTTTGATAAAGATGGTGGTGCTTTAAATATTCCATCTGGAAGCGGAGTTATTCCCATTGGGATACCTATTATTGTTGCAGCCAATATCCCAATTAATAAAGCTCCTTTAATATTTTTAGCTAACAACACTCCCATTATAACTAAACCTATTAATGCTAAAATCGGTCCTCTATCAGTTATATTACCTAATCCTAATATAGTTCCATCTCCAGTTTGAACTATTCCTGCATTTACAAAACCAATTAGTGCAATAAATAATCCAATACCGACGGATAC
>NZ_DATHXO010000412.1:0-3102 GCF_035459645.1 Schnuerera sp. | reverse complement strand
CCAATTAATCCTACTTTTTCCCCTCTATATATGGTAAAATTTATATCCTCTAATAGTCTAAAATCTCCAAAAGATTTTTCAATATTTTCAACTCTCAATACTTCTTTACCACTTTTTATCTTAGGTTCAAAGGATATTTTGACTTTTTTGCTGTCCATAGGTTTATCTATAGTTTTCATTTTATCCAACAATTTCTGTCTACTTTGTGCTTGTTTGATATATCTTCGATCTCCATAATTACTAAATCGTCTAATAATTTCTTCCTGTCTTTTAATTTCCTTTTGCTGATTTTCATATTCTTTCTTTAATAATTCCAGTTCTTTTTTTCTCACTTCCATAAACTTAGAATAATGAGTATTATATGTTTTTAGATTTAAATTTTCCAAATGGAATATTTTAGTTACTACATTATCTAAAAAGTATCTATCATGGGAAATTATTAATGCTGCACCTTTATATTCTAAAAGGTAAGACTCTAACCAATTTATAGCTTCTATGTCTAGATGATTAGTAGGCTCGTCTAATAATAGAAGGTCAGGTTTTTCTAACAATAGCTTGGCCAAAGAAAGTCGTGATTTTTGTCCTCCACTTAATACATTTATCTTTTTATCAAATTCTTCCTCTTTAAAACCAAGACCTTTTAATACTCCTTTAATCTCACTTTTAAAGCCATAACCATTTTTATCACTAAATTCCTCCAGCAAATTAGAATACCATGCCATTAATTGTTCTAATTTTTCTGACTCACCTTTTGTACTTTCAATACTAATTTGGTTTTCCAAATTCCTTAGGTCTTTTTCCATTTCAATTAAAGGTTTAAAAACCTGTATACATTCTTCAAAAATGGTTTTATCACTTTTTATATCCATATGTTGTCTTAAATATCCAATATTTAAATCTTTTTGAACATAAATATCTCCATTATCTTTGGGAATATCTCCCACTAAAATATTGAATAAAGTAGTTTTACCAGAGCCATTAAGACCTATAAGTCCTATCTTATCTTTCTCTTCTATGGTAAAACTAATATTTTCTAAAATTTTATCCACTACATAAGTTTTTGATATATTATTACACGAAAGAACTATCATATTTTAATCTCCTAACTTTTACATACTATATTTCTATTTTACCAAAAAAAACAGCCCTTTTAAAGTATAGGGCTTTATTATGATTTTAAATCCTGCTCCATAGCTAAACTTGTAAGGACTTTGTCAATTAAATCGATATTACATTTACCATCTTCAGTAAAATGGGAACAATTTTCGCAGCTTTCAAATTTCTCTTCATATACTTCTGAAGTCATATTTAAAGAATGGTCAGTTTTGGGATTGTATGAATCACAATATATAGCAATTTTTCTTAGTTGTTCTTTACTAGCCATATTATCTCTCCTTTATGGTTATTATAATAATATTATTAGTAATAAATATTATAATATACATTGACATAAATATATAAAAAAGACCTATAATTGACCTATTAACAGCAACGTGTTATAATAATATCAACTAAAATTTTCTGGAATGGATAGGGGTGTAAAAATGGACAGAGAAAACAAAGTCTCTATAACTGTGATTAGGAGGCTACCTAAGTACTATAGATATTTAGGGGATTTGCTGAGGAAAGGAATAAATAGAATCTCCTCTCAAGAATTAAGTAAGATGACAGGTTTTACTGCTTCTCAAATAAGACAAGATTTAAACAATTTTGGTGGATTTGGACAACAAGGATATGGATACAATGTAGAAGAATTGTACAAACAATTAGGCAAGATATTAGGATTGGACAGAGGTTATAATACTGTAATTGCAGGAGCTGGTAATTTAGGTCAAGCAGTTGCTAACTACAAAGGATTCCAAGATGCAGGATTTAAAATCCTAGCATTATTTGACAAAAATCCAAAATTAATAGGGTTAAAGATCAGAGACATTGAGATTAAAGATGTAGATGAATTAGAAGACTTTATCAAGAAAAATAATGTGGAAATTGGGATTATAACTACTCCTAAAGAAAGTGCTCAAGATGTTGCTGATATCTATATGAGAAGTGGGATAAAAGGAATTTGGAACTTTGCACCAGCAGATCTTAGAGTAGATGAAGATTTAATAATTGAGAATGTTCATTTAAATGAATCATTATTTACATTATCTTATTTTTTGAACAATAAATCCGATTATATAGAAGATTAAAATTCAAAATGTCAAACTAATCACAAAAAAATTAATAATTTTTTCACAAATCTTGTGAATAAATGCCTGTAATTTCAGATAATCTGAAATTACAGGCATTTATAATGGTAAAAAAGGTAACTCTGGACTTATATTATTGAAATGAAGGTCAAAAATTTAACAATATTTATAGAAATAATCATGAAAATGGTTTATAATAAAAAATATGGAGGAGATTATAATCAGGGAGGGACAAATATGGATTTCAAACTATCAAAAGAGCAAGAAATGATAAGAAATGTTATGAAAGAATTTGCTGAATGTGAAGTTAAACCTATTGCAGCAGAAGTCGATGAAACTAGTAGATTCCCAAGGGAAACAGTAGAAAAAATGGCTAGATACAATATGTTGGGAATACCTTTTCCTAAAGAATATGGTGGAGCTGGTGGGGATGAAATAGCTTATGCCATAGCTGTGGAAGAATTATCAAAAGTTTGTGGAACTACAGGAGTTATACTTTCAGCCCATACCTCTTTAGGATGTTGGCCAATTTATAAATATGGAACAGAAGAGCAAAAACAGAAATATTTAGTACCTTTAGCCAAGGGAGAAAAACTAGGGGCTTTTGGATTAACAGAACCTAATGCAGGAACGGATGCTGCTGGGCAACAGACGATAGCTGTTTTAGATGGAGATAATTATATTTTAAATGGAACTAAAATATTTATTACTAATGGTGGAGAAGCAGATATTTATATTATATTTGCCATGACAGATAGAACTAAAGGAACTAGGGGTATATCTGCTTTTATAGTAGAAAAAGATGCTCCTGGATTTAGTATAGGAAAAATTGAAGACAAGATGGGGATTAGAGGTTCATCTACTGCAGAGTTAATATTTAGAGATTGTATAATTCCAAAAGAAAACCTTT
>NZ_DATHXO010000411.1:0-1987 GCF_035459645.1 Schnuerera sp. | reverse complement strand
GTATAATTAATCCTATTCATATATTCACAAACTAAATCTCCACCTAATGTATGATTGTTGCATTTTAAGTAGGAGTATACTAAATCATCATACTTTCTACTTCTAGTAGTACTTCTTATCATGGAACCACCACAATGTAAGCATCTAACCTTAGTAGCAAATACATGGGTTTTCCCTTTTTTCTTTTTATTTCTTCTTTTAGAATCAAGTAATCTTTGGACTTCATAAAAATCCTTTTTACTTATTATTGGTTCATGATTATCCTCTACTACTATCCAATCATCTTCATCTACTGATATTCTTCTTCTGTCCTTATAGGATAATGTAGTTTCCCTTCCTTGTGTCAGAGTCCCTATATATATTGGATTTCGTAGCATTCTATTTATAGTAGTATGCCCCCATAGAGCATATTCACTTACATTAGGTAAAGAAAAGTTCTCATATTTTCTTTTCATGTGTACGGAAGGTTTTTCTATTCCTTCTTTAGTTAATATCTTTGCTATTCTATGGGTGCCATATCCCTTTAAGTATAAGCTATAAACCTTTCTAACTACCTTTGCAGCTTCTTCATCTATTATAAGTTTATGTCTATTATTTGGATCCTTCATATAACCATAGGGAGGAAATGAACCTATATATTGTCCAGCTTCCATTTTTGTCTTAAAAACTTCCCTTATATTTTTAGAAAGATCTTCAAGATACCATTCATCTATCATACCATGGATTTGTCTTGACTTTTTATTGCCTTCAATTGCAGTATCAGCTCCATCTAACAAAGAGACAAATCTAATACCCCATTCTAAAAACTTACCATGGATAATCTCTTCAACTGCTTCTAAATCCCTTAAAAATCTATTTTGTGTCTTACAAAGTACTATTGTAAATTCTCTCTTCTTAGCATCCCTTAATAATCTATCAAAGGAAGGCCTATCTCTATCAGCTCCTGAATAATCTTCATCTACATAAAAATCATATATTTGCCATCCTTTTCTTGCTGCATATTCAGACAACATAAGTTTTTGGTTTTTTATACTTTCACTATCATCTCCCTTAAAAATCTTTTTCATATCCTCTTTACTAAGCCTTATATATATTGCCACTTTCTCCATATACATCTTCCTTTAAAAACTTTATATACTTAAAGCTACTGCTTCCTCTTTATCCTCTATATTCTCCATATTTTCTAAATCCCTGTTTATTAATTTAGCTATTATCTTAGACATATTTAAAGCGATCTCTTCCTCAGTTTTTGAAGTAAAATGACTATTGATTATTATTTCATCCATCTTTTTCGTTTTTATCATTTTAACATCACCCCTATAGATATCTATGCAGTATTCTTGTTTTTTATTATAATTTTTTAAATATCACAGGCTGTCCTTGGTTAGAGGACACATAGTACCATGCCAAACACAGTAACTCTCCGATTCTATCCGAGCCACTCTCCATAGGATAACCTAGGACTAAGTGGAAGTATCATTATTTTCCCCTTGTGGTCATGGCGATTTAGCATTCCCCATGCTAATTTTGGTGTTGTATTAGACTACAATAGCCTGTCCACCTTTTCGCTTCCCCAGTTTCTGCCGGAGACAAGGGTAAAGTACCTGTTCTATTTTATGAAGTTTTCAAGGTTCAAATTATTCGTATACAACATAATGTCCATTTGTTTAATCTGTTTTGATTGTCTAATTGCATTTAGTTGTATATTTGATTTCATTATACATTGCATAATGTAGTATGTCAATAGTAATTTTTCTTTTTGCAATTTTATTTTAATATTAGTTTCATTAAATTGCAATAAGTTGTATACTATAATCAACAATAGTTTATATAAGAAGGTGAAAAAGTTGAATATAGGAAACAGATTGAAACAGCTTAGAAATGAATATGGAATACTACAAAAGGACTTAGCAGAACAATTAAATCTTTCACAACAAACTATAAGTCTTTATGAATCCAATAAAAGACAGCCTGACTATGATACCCT
>NZ_DATHXO010000410.1:0-2242 GCF_035459645.1 Schnuerera sp. | reverse complement strand
TTTCCTTTATCTAGTACTAAAATCTTATCGCAAAATAAAGAGGAACTCATTCTATGAGAAATATATATGGCAGTTTTATCTTCAACTAGGCTATTAAAGTTTTCATAAATTTCACTTTCTGCTAAGGGATCTAAGGCCGATGTTGGTTCATCTAGTATTACCTTAGTTCTGCAGTGAAAAATACATATAAATCGAAATAAAGCCCTTGGTTATAATGAACAGAGGTAATTTTTTTGTCAAATTTAATATATTTTACTGTTATTCTATGACATTCTATGATATAATATATATGGGTGATGAAAATGTTTTTAAAGAAAGATAAAAGACCTAATGGTCGAATATACTTGTCTATTGTTAAGGGGTTTAGAGATCCTATTACTAAAAAAAATAAACAACGTGCTGTAAAAAGTATTGGTTTTTTAGATGAGTTTGAAGATATCTATGATGATCCAATTGAGCATTTTAAAGACTTAGCTAAAAAGATGACTGAGGAGGAAAAGCTTAATAATGCACCTTTAGAGTTTTCTTTTGATAGATTGGAATCTGTTAATAAAGATGAGGTTTTAAGAAAAAACTTTGGATTTGTGATTTTAAGCTATATTTATCATAAGTTAAATATTGACTACTTTTTAGATAATAAGCAGCAAAGTTTAAATATTGATTTTTCTCTTAATAAAATTTTACAAGCCTTAAGTTTTTTAAGGGTAATGGAACCTTGTTCTAAAAAGAAGTCTACTGAATTATTAGAAAGATATTTTATGGACTCTGATTTTTCAATTGATGATGTTTATAGATCTTTAGATTATTTTTGTAAATACAAGAAGGATTTAATTTTACATATTCATGAATATATTAGGTGTGAATATGGTAGAAATCTTGATAATGTTTTTTATGATGTTACTAATTATTATTTTGAATCTGATGAAGATGATTTTAGGAAAAAAGGTGTTTCTAAAGAACATAGGCCTAATCCTTTGGTTCAAATGGGTCTATTAATGGATGATGAAGGTATTCCTATTTCCTTTAAATTGTTTGAAGGCAATACTAATGATTGTACTACTTTAATGCCTGTTCTTGATGAACTTAAAAGAGATTTTAATTTAGGTAGAGTTATTGTGGTTGCAGATAAGGGTATGAACTCAGGAGAGAACATTGCATACAATGTTATACATAAAAATGGATATATATACTCAAAATCTGTTAGAGGTGCAGCTAAAGAGGTAAAGGAATTCGTTTTAAACGATAAAGGATACAAAGATATGGGCGATGAGTATAAATTTAAATCAAGAGATGTTAATACTAATATTTGGGTTACTAATGCTAAAGGGAAAAAAGTTCAAGTTGACATTGACCAAAAGCAAGTTGTATTTTATTCTGAAAAGTATGCAAGAAAAGCTAGGAAAGACAGACAAAAAGTTTTAGATAAAGCTAAAAAACTCATTGGATTAAAAAAGGGTAGTTTGAATAAAGGTGCTTACAAGTATATTAAAGATGAATATTTAGATAAAGAGACTGGTGAAATTTTAAAAAAAGATGATTATTTATACATTGATGAAAAAAGAGTTGCAGAAGAAGAAAAATATGATGGATATTATTTAATTGTCACTAGTGAACTAAACATGCCTGATAGGGAGGTTATTGAGCGTTATAAAGGTCTTTGGAAGATTGAGGAAAGCTTTAAAATCACTAAAAGCCAATTTAAGTCCAGACCTGTTTATCTTAGAAAACAGAATCATATTGAAGCACACTTTTTCATATGTTTTTTAGCTTTAATTCTGATTAGATTATTAGAAAAAGAAACAGATTTTAAATTTAGTATTTCTCAATTAATTGATTCTATTAAAAATTTAAGTGTAACTTATCTTGATGAAAATTATTATATGCTAGACTATGTAGACGATGTATCTAAGACGTTTTCAGAGATTTTAAATACTGATATTACAAAGAGATTTTGGAGGCAAAGTGACATCAAAAATTTAATTGCAAATTCCAAAAGAAAAGACCTATAGTATTACACTTTTCTGTAATTATTAAAGGCCCTAAAACATTGGATTTCCAAGGTTTAGGGGCTTTATTCTTTAATTTTGCTGCAGAACTCAAGATTTTAGGTTTATTTATTAAAAATATACCATATTTAACCTTATTTTTGTTTAATTCGGTACGAATGGTAGGAAAAACGGTACGAATAGCAAAAATAAAAGGTAGATTTGTAAAAATCTAACTTTCCTTTCCTAATGGCTTT
>NZ_DATHXO010000409.1:0-5715 GCF_035459645.1 Schnuerera sp. | reverse complement strand
GGTCGCCATGATGGGAGCCCCTGACAGGGCATCCACCCCGCGAATTATCGCGGTGTTGCCCTCGATATGGATGTCCGCGCCCATACGCTGGATTTCCTGGACGTGCATGAAGCGGTTCTCGAAGATGGTCTCGACCACCGTGGACGTCCCCTCGGCCACCGCGTTCATGGCCACGAACTGCGCCTGCATGTCGGTGGGGAAGCCCGGATGCGGCGCGGTACGGATATCGACGGCCTTGGGCCGACGCCCGTGCATGTCGAGGCGAATCCAGTCCTCGCCCAACTCGATCTCCGCGCCGGCCTGCTCAAGCTTGGCCAGGACGGCATCGAGGAGTTCGGGACGCGTGTCGCGCACCAGGATTTCAGAAATTGTAGCCTTTGTTAATCTATAAGCAGAGGCTCTTCTTCTATCTCTTCTAGCTTTTGACGTTTTTCGCTTTGGTACTGCCAACTAAAACACCTCCTTATTTCTTTGGAAACAAATCTTTAAGTATTGCTAATCTTGGATCTACATCTTCTATAACACATTGACATTCTTCTTTATTACGATTGGTGCCACATTTAGGACATAATCCTTTGCACTCATCATGGCAAAGAGGTTTCATAGGTAGGGATAAAATTATTGTGCTAATTATATATTCATCTAAATCCAGTTCTTCATCACTATAGTATATAACTTCGTCTTCACCATCAAAGTCAATTCTATCCATTTTTTCAATTAGCTTTCCTGATAAAACAGATTCTTCTTCCTTAGTAAAAAGTTCTAAACATCTACCACAAGCTTCCTCGTAGTTATAAAATATATTTAGATGTAATAGCTTATCCTTATCTACCCGATATATTTCTCCTTCATATCTAATTGGTTCAATAAATTTAATCTTTCTTCCATTAACATCTAAAAAATCTTTTTCCAACTTTCCCTTAACAGGAATACTGGAAACTGCTTCATCACGAAAATTTGATAAATCAACATTCATAATTTTCACCTCTTGAACTAACACACATTATTATATAAAGGAGGCCAATATTTGTCAAGAAAATTTAATTATTTTTAACTAACTCTAATGTATCCCTAGCTATCATCAATTCTTCATTTGTAGGAATAACTAGTATCGCAGTAGAAGTAATATCTTTATTTACAATTGCTTCCTTTCCTCTAACTTGATTTAATTCTTTATCTAATTTGATGTTAATACATTCTAAACCATCACATATATGTTCTCTAATTGTAATAGAATTTTCCCCTATTCCTGCAGTGAATACTAAAGCATCTATATTACACATTAATGCAGCATAAGCACCAATATATTTTTTAACCCTATTAGAGAATAACTCTAATGCAAGTTTAGCTCGTTCATTTCCCTCATTAGCTGCTTCTTCTAAATCTCTAAAATCACTACTAATTCCTGAAATGCCAAGAACTCCAGATTTTTTGTTTAGCATTTGATTAACTTCGTCAAATGTTAAACCTTCTTTTTCCATAATAAAAGGTATTACAGCAGGATCCACATCCCCTGATCTTGTACCCATAGCTAGGCCTTCTAAAGGAGTAAAGCCCATGCTGGTTTCAATAGATTTTCCACCTTGTACAGCACAAACACTAGCACCATTACCTAAATGACATGTTACAATATTAAGTTCTTCAATAGGTTTTCCTAACATTTCAGCTGCTCGTTGAGATACATATTTATGAGATGTACCATGGAATCCATATTTTCTAATACCATATTTCTCATATAACTTATATGGTAAAGGATATATATAGTTTGACATAGGAATTGTCTGATGGAAAGCAGTATCGAAAACGCCCACCATAGGAGTATTAGGCATCAGTTCTTTACAAGCCTCTATCCCCATTATATTAGGTGGATTATGAAGAGGAGCTAATTCAATACAGTCGTTTATAGCTTCCATTACATCATCATCAATTAAGACAGATTGTGCAAATTTTTCTCCACCATGAACTACTCTATGGCCAACAGCGCCTATTTCATCCATTGATTTTATTGCACCATAATTAGAATCCACTAGAGCGTTTAATACTAATTCTAGAGCTTTCCTATGGTCTGACATAGGTTCTTCGATTATTACTTCATCTTTACCTATAGTTGTATGTTTAACTCTTGAACCCTCTATACCAATTCTTTCAACTAAACCTTTTGCAAGTACTTCTTCATTTTTCATATTTATTAACTGGTATTTTAACGAAGAACTACCACAATTAATAACTAAAATATTCATATTACACTCCTCCTATTAAAATGTATTCTCATAAACAATATTAATATATATTCGTTAAAAAATCAACGATATTATAGTCCATTAATTTTATGTTATAATATTGGTAAAACCTTAAGGAGGTTACCAATATGAAAGTAGTAGGCTTAATAACTGAATATAATCCTTTCCATTTAGGTCATAAATATCATTTAACTAAGTCAAAAGAAGTAACTAACTCAGACTATTCTATAGTTGTAATGAGTGGTTCATTTGTCCAAAGAGGTGAACCATCTTTAATCGATAAATGGACTAAAACTAAGATGGCAATAGATAATGGAGTAGATTTAGTTATCGAACTACCCTTTATCTTTTCAACCCAATCAGCAGAACTATTTGCCTATGGAAGCATAGCTTTACTCAATAGTTTAAATATTGTTGATTATGTTGTTTTTGGTAGTGAATTAGGTAGTCTTGACTACCTAATAAAAATAGCACAGATTTTACTAGATGAGCCTCCTTATTATAAAGAGAGATTAAAAAAACACCTTAATGATGGAAACTCTTTTTCTGTATCCCGTAGCAATGCATTAAAAGACTACTTTTGTAAATTTAATATCAAACTAAAACATGGTATTCATCTAAAAGACATTTTAAAAATGTCTAATAATATATTAGCTATTGAATATTTAAAGGCTTTAAAAAAACTGAATAGCAAAATTCAGCCAGTAACTATTAAACGTATTGGCAGTTCTTATAGAGAAACCCAATTAAATCACAAAATATCAAGTGCTACTGGAATAAGGAATAAATTAATAAATGAAAATATTGAATCTGTAAAAAGTTATATGCCAATCCATTCTTATGGCCATCTAATAGATTATATCAATAAATACAAAAAATTCAATATGTTAGATAATTATACCCAAATAATCCATTATTTATTAAGAATTAGACATATAAATAATTTAGTAAATATTATGGATGTAGAAACAGGGCTTGAAAATAGAATTATAAATAAGAGTTCAGAATATAATAATATAAATTCTTTAATACAAGAAGTATCAACTAAAAGATATACCAAAACAAGGATTCAAAGGATATTAATACATTTGATGGCAAGCTTAAGTGAGCCTATATTTAAAGATTTATTCAATCATTACCCTGCTTATATAAGGGTTTTAGGTGCAAATAAAAATGGGTTTATACTACTAAACAGAATAAAAGAAAAATCTGATCTACCAATAATTATAAAGTTTTCTGAATACAATAAATACAAAGATCCGTATTTAAAGAAGATTTTATCTTATGATAAAAAAGCTACAGATTTATTCTTCCTTGGTTTAAATACTTCAAAGCCTTTTATGAATATGGATTATTATACATCCCCATATATAAGAAAAAAATAGTTGTATTGGGACCATACATTAGAATATTTATTGCAAATAATCCATATTAATATTTTAATCATATTAAAGCTTAACAAAAATATAATTTTAATAAGGACTTTTTTACCAAAATTATTGGACAGCTAAAAGGAGGCAAGGTAATGAGAAAGTCTTCTATTAATTTTTTATTTATATTTGTTATTGTTTTGATATTGATTAGCATTATAAAGCATCCAAAATTATCGCTAGAAAGTGCATATGAAGGCTTACTAACTTGGGGCAATATAGTCGTCCCGTCTTTGTTTCCTTTTTTTGTCGTTTCTGAATTATTAATAGCTAGTGGTTTTGTAAATTTTATTAGCAGACTTCTAGAACCACTAATGAAACCTTTATTCAATGTTCCTGGTGCTGGAGCTTTTTCATTTTCCATGAGTGTTGTATCTGGATATCCTGTAGGAGCAAAAATTGTATCCAATTTAAGACAGAATAATCTTATATCACAAGCTGAAGCAGAAAGGGCTATCTGTTTTTCCAGTACATCTGGTCCCTTATTTATGCTAGGTGCAGTTTCCATAGGAATGTTAAATAACCCTTCAGCTGCTCCATTAATTATATACCCCCATTATCTGGGGGCTATTACATTGGCATTTTTATTAAGATTTTACAAAAAAACTACCAATAATATCACAACAGAAAAAAAAGAATGTAAAATAAAAAAAACAAATCATAAAATATCAATATTGCAAAAAAATATTTCCATTGGGTCTATTTTATCTGATAGTGTAAAAAACAGCATAAATACTATAACTCTAATTGGTGGATTTATGATCTTTTATTCTGTATTAACTGAGCTTCTTTTTGTTTCTAAATTTTTTAATCAATTTATCTATTTTATTAATAAAATAGTTCCTTTAGAAATAGATAGAGAACTGTTTAGTGGCTTTATTGCTGGTATATTAGAAGTAACTACTGGATGCAAAAAAATAGCAACTGTTAATACAAGTTTAATATACAAGATAACAATAATCAATTTTTTAATTGGTTGGAGTGGTTTTTCTATTCATAGCCAAGCCTTAAGTTTCATTAATAAAACAGATATACAAAATAGAGTATATTTATTTGCTAAATTTTTACATGGCGTTTTTTCTTCAATATATGGCATAATACTATATTATGTAAAATATAGTACTATAATAAAACCTTCTTTTATGCCAAGATTAAATATGCAAGAATCAATATATCCATTAGGATGGCCATCTTTGTTCATTGGTTCATTTAAACTGGCTATATTTATAACCATATATATATTATTATCATCATTGATTTTATTGCTAATATACTCTTTGTTTTCGTGGGATTGATTATTTATCGCCTCTTAATTCTTGTCTATTTTGATTTAATAAATCAATAAGATCCTTTAAATCTTCCTGTGTTTCCAATAATATATTGTCCGCATACTCTAAAGCACCTAATCGAATACTTTTAGCATTAGTTTGAGCTTTTGTGATGATTTCTTCAGCCATTTCCTTAGCTTTTTTTGTAATCTCCTCTTCTTCTATCAACTCTTCTAATTTCAATTCTGCCTCATTTAAAATTGTATCTGCATCTTTTTGAGCTTCAGCTAAAATTCTTTGACGTTCTTCCTTTATCCAAGAAGCTTGTTTTATTTCATCTGGAAGTCTAATTCTTATCTCTCTAATAATTTCAAATATTTCATCAGCATCAACCATTGCCTTACTTGAAAAAGGTAGAGAAGAAGCATTTTCTAAAACATCTTCTATTTCATCGATTAATTTAAGTACGTCCATTTTACTCCTTACCTCCTTTTATCTTTTCTATTAAAGCTTTTTCCACTTCATCTGGAACAAAACAGGATATATTTCCTCCAAACATTGCTACCTCTTTTACTATACTGGAACTCAAATATGCATATCTACCTCTAGATACCATAAACAAAGTTTCAATATCATCTTCTAGTTTTTTGTTTACAAGAGCCATTTGCATCTCATATTCAAAATCTGATACTGCCCTTAAACCTCTAATCATAGTTGTACATTCTCTTTCTTTAGCATAGTCTATCAACAATCCAGAGAATGTATCGACTTCTACAT
>NZ_DATHXO010000408.1:0-5783 GCF_035459645.1 Schnuerera sp. | reverse complement strand
GTATTGGCTAATATTGATAAGAATTTAACTTTGATGGATATAGCTATCCCATATTTTAAAGAGCAAATGATAAAGAAAAAACTTAATAACCTAAACTTAACAGAAATAGCAGCAATTTTATATTCTTCAATTAAATCTACTTTCCAATTATCCAACAAAGCTTTAGATATTATGAACGCTGGATTAGAAGGAAGATTGAAATTGAATTTAGGCCTTAAAGATATTGAACAACATTTTAGTGAATTAAATAGAATGGTCAATAGGCTTATATTTGCCATAATAGTTGCAGGATTATTGGTAAGTTCTTCTTTAGTTATAAATGCCAATGTTGGCTTGAAAATATACGGCATTTCCTCCATAGGAATTGTTGGATATTTAGGGGCAGGATTGGCTGGGTTGCTGTTGTTGATTTCAATAATTAGATCGGGAAAACTATGATATTTTATAGTTCACAACGCAAATTTTTTCAATTGCCCTTTGCCCCTTGACTCTTAATTTAACTATCCATTAATTGTTCATATAGTTTTCTTTGCTTCTTTGTTAATTTAGGTGGATTTACTATGTTGATTTCTACATATAAATCCCCTATATTTCCCTTCATATCTTTATAGCCCTTTTTGGGTATTCGTATTTTTTTGCCACCTTCCATATTTTCTGGAACCTTAATTTTTATTTTATCTTCTAAAGTCTCTACCACTACTGTAGTTCCCAAAGCTGCTTCCCAAGGATATATATCTATCCTTTTATATATATCTATCCCTTCTAATTTTAAACTTTCATCTTTAATAAAATTTACTTTTAAATATATATCTCCATTAATTCCTGCTTTTTCGCCTTTAATCTTTATTTTTTTCCCGGGCAATATCCCTTTAGGTACTTTTACCGACAAAGATTTGGTTTCATTTCCAATTCTAAGGGATAAATTCTTAGTAGTCCCTTTATATCCTTCTTCTAAGGTTATATTGATTTCAAATTCATATTTCTGAGTAGCATGTCTTCTGCCAAATATATCTTTTCCTTCAAATCCTCTACCACCAAAAAACATGTTGAAAAAATCGCTAAAGCCTCTTCCTGTGCCTTTAGTAGAATAAGTATATCCTCCATTGCCAAAGTTTCCAAATCCATATTGGGAGGGGTCAAAGTTTTGGCCATGACTAAAATTATATCCATTACCAAAAGTATCATATTTTTTCCTTTTGGATTTATCTCCCAATACCTCATAGGCTTCATTTATATCTTTAAACTTTTCTTGAGCTTTTTTATTTCCTTGATTTAAATCAGGATGATATTTTTTTGCTAATTTCCTATAAGCTTTTTTTATTTCATCTATACTTGCATTTTTATCTACTCCTAATATATCATAATAATCCTTATATTCCATAAACTATCACCTCTAAAACAAATTTGACCTTCCTTGACTTTTGTATTTATTATAATCATTTTTTCTCTAAAAATCAATATACTAAAAAAGAAACTAGTCTTTAAAGACTAGTTTCTTTTTTAGTTTTATTCTTCTTTAATCCACAACCTTCCATATCCCAATACTCTAACAATAATAAATCTAATTCTTTGCTTAATTCCTCTATTTTCTCCCAATCAACTTCTTTTGCATTTAATTCTTCATCTAATAGATTTCTCAACCTATTAATTCTGAAAATCAAATTGCTTTCCCTCCCCTTAAGTTCAAAATTATTTAATCTTATTTAATAGCATAATATTTTTTATGCAAATTGGCAAATATTATTTTATGCCATTGGCTAATTTAGTTATAAGGAATAAAATAATAAAGTTAATATAAGGGAGTGACATGATGACTAATAAAGAAAACTTAAATTTTAAAGAAATAGGTTCAAGAATAAGATTGGAAAGAGAAAAATTAAATTTGACAAGGGAAAAATTTGCAGAAATTGTTGAGCTATCAACATTTTACATAGGTCAAATTGAACGTGGGGATAGGAAGATGAGTGTAGATACTTTAGTAAAAATCGCTAATACTCTACATATATCTGTTGACTATCTATTATATGGCTCTAATATATATACTGAAAAACTAGAAAAGAATAAATATTTTTCTGTATTTGAAACTATTGATGAAAATTATAATCAAACTCCCGATGACAATCTACAAGAATTGCTTTCTATCTTAGTTCGCTGCTCTGAAAAAGAAATAGCTTTAATAAAAGATATAACTAAATTAATCCTTCCTTATCTAGTGAAATAATCTTTTAGTGATACATAAAAAATCCTTTTTATGATTATCATAAAAAGGATTTTTTATTCATTACATTGCTAAAAATCTCTAATTTCACCTCTAACTAGAGCTTGAGAAATATTTATATTTTCATCAAATATTATTAAATCTGCATCTTTTCCTATTTCTATACTTCCTTTTCTATGGTCAACTCCGATTGCCCTAGCAGCATTTAAACTTGCCATTCTTACTGCGTCTTCAAGGGGTATATTGACCATATAAACCATATTATAAACTGCTTTGTTTAATGTAAGAGTTGAGCCTGCTAAAGTTCCATCTTCTAATCTTGCTGCCCCTTCTTTTACATATACGTCTTGTCCGCCAAGTTCGTATTTGCCATCTTTAAGGCCTGTTGCCATCATGGCATCGGATATTAATATAATGCCATCTTTGCCTTTCATTTTTACTGCTAAATCCATAGCCCCTACATGTAGATGAATTCCATCACATATCATTTCACAGGCTACCCTTTCATCTGTTAATACTGCTCCTATTACGCCTGGTTCCCTATGGGAGTAAGCTCTCATACCATTATAAAGATGAGTTGCTTGTGTTATGCCTAAATCTATGCCTGCCTTTGCTTCATCAAAAGTTGCATTGGTATGACCTGCTGATATGGTTATTCCCTTTTCTTTTAAATACTTAACTGCTTCTTTTGCTCCTTCAATTTCAGGAGCCAAGGCTACTACTTTAATAGTATCTTTTGAAAGTTCTATAAGGTTTTTTATCTCATCTAAATCTGGATTCTTTATATATTGAGGTGGTTGAGCTCCTTTCTTTTCCATGGAAAAATAAGGACCTTCTAAATATATTCCTAATACTTGAGCTTTTGTTTCAGAAGTCTTGCTGCCATTAGTAACATATTCTCCAATGTTTTTTACAGCTTTTTCTATTTTGCTTTCTTCTTCAGTCATTGTTGTTGCTAAATAGGATGTTACTCCATTTTTAATATGAAAGTCTGCCATAATGTCTAAAGCTTCATAAGTTCCCTCCATAGCATCATGTCCAAAGTTTCCATGATTATGAAGGTCTATAAATCCTGGTGATAAATATTTCCCTTCTGCATTTATCACCTTATCATAGGATTCTTCCTTTGATATTTCTCCATTCAATATATTTGAAATCTTACCATTTTCAACGACTAAACTACTACCTCTTTTTACTTCATAAGGGGTAATAATATTTGCATTTTTAATTAAAATTTTCATTCAATAACACCTCTATTTTTTATATAATTCTGCTGCTTCTTCGTCCATTATTATTGTTACATCTGGATGTAATAGTAATAATGAGGCTGGTAATTTTGTACTTACTTTTTCTCCTTTGAGTAATTCTCCCATTATTTCTGTCTTATTCTTTCCATTTGCCATAAGGATTATCTTTTTTGCCTTCATTATCGTTCCTAATCCCATGGTTATAGCTGTTGTAGGAACTTTATCTATGGAATCAAAAAACCTTGAATTAGCCTCTATAGTATCTTCAGTTAAACCTGTTAAATGAGTAGAAAGTATTAATTCATCATCTGGTTCATTAAAAGCTATATGGCCATTTCTTCCTATACCTAATATTTGTATATCTATGCCGCCTTGTTCTTCTATCATTTTATCATATATTTTACCATATTCATTGGGTTCTTTAACTAATCCATCAGGAACATGGGTGTTTTCTTTTTTTATATTTATATGTTTAAATAAAGTATCCTCCATAAAATATCTATAACTTTGGCTATCTTCTGGAGATAAGCCATAGTATTCATCTAAGTTAAAAGTTGTCACTTTTGAAAAATCCAAACCTTCTTCCTTATGCATTCTTATTAATTCTTCATAGGTCCCAATAGGAGTGCTCCCTGTGGCTAAACCTAATATTAAATCTGGTTTTTCTTTAATTGCTTCCCTAATTAAAAAAGCAGCTTTTTTGCTCATGTTCTTATAATCTTTTTCAACTAAAATTTCCATTTAAATTCCTCCTATAGATATATTTACCCAAAATGTCACTTGAATTTCTTAATATTTATAGATAACAAATCTTCTTTTGCTTTTATTTCTCCTAATTTTAATATTTTCATTTTATCCACTTTATCCATATTGGTAATAATTATAGGCGTCAATATAGATGGAACCTTGTCTTTAATATAGTCCCAATCAATTTCTAGTAATTTATCACCTACATTTATATTCTGCCCTTTTTCTACAAAGGAAGTAAAACCTTCGCCTTTTAATTCAACTGTATCTATTCCTAGATGAATTAATATTTCAATTCCTTCTTTAGTTTCTATACCTATGGCATGAAGGGTAGGAAATATCTGCACTATTTCTCCTTTTACCGGTGAATATAATATATTATCTGTTGGTTCTATTGCAATTCCATCTCCAATAATCTTTTGAGCAAAAACATCATCTGGTACTTCTTTTAGCTCTGAAACTATTCCAGCTATAGGAGCCTTTATTGTCAATTTATTGTTAGTAAAAAATCTTAGCATAAGATATCATCCTCTAATTTAAAATCTTTTTTATAACCCAAGGATTGAACTAAAAGTCCAGACCTTGGGTTAAAATGGTTACTTCATTTAGATATGTTTAATTCTGTTTTTATATTTTTCATATATATGATCATTATTATATCCGTCTACATTTTGACTAACATATACAGGTAATTTTTGTCCTTCTTTTGCTAATATACTTAAAGTTTCAGTAACTATAGAATTTACTATAAGAGATCCTGCTATAGTTGAACTAGCACCTGATTGTACTCCATCAAAGTCTAATAATCCATCTCCTTTTGGAGCACAGTTGTCTATTACTAGATCTGCTAATTCAAATAATCTTTTGCCACTTTCATGTCTTGATTCTACGCTTTGTGAATGATTTAATGAAGTTAAAGCTATTACATATATTCCTTTTTCTTTAGCTAACATTGCCATTTCTACTGGCACTGCATTTCTTCCTGAGTTAGATACTATTACCATAATATCTCCCTCATTGATTTCATAATCATTCCAGATTACTTCTGCTAGACCACTTAGTCTTTCTATTTCTCCACCTTTCATAGCTCCAAAGTTAGTCAATATGGTATTATCTAGCATTGCTTCAACATTGGCTAATCCTCCAGCTCGTACAAACATTTCTATTCCTATCATATGAGAATGGCCTGTACCAAATACATGAATTATTTTATCCTTTTTTATTGTTTCAGCAAATACTTCTGCTGCCTTTTTAATATTATCCTTTTGTGATTCCTTGATATTACTTATTAATTTTTGTACTTCATCAATATAATTTAAACTTGACATGTTAATACCTCCATTTTATTTATCTTTTCATTTCTTTTTTAATATCTTCAGCTATTTGTTCTGCTTTTGTTCCTACTATAACTTGAATACTACTTCCCACTTTTAAAACGCCTGCAGAACCTAAGCTTTTTAACCCTTTTTCATTTATTAAACTTGAATCTTTTAGTTTTAAACGTAAACGAGTAATACAAGCTTCAACAACCTCTAAGTTTTCTTTCCCACCTAGATACTCTATATATTTTT
>NZ_DATHXO010000407.1:0-2741 GCF_035459645.1 Schnuerera sp. | reverse complement strand
GTCCTTCCGAAAGCCATTGTAAATTACCCTTTGTGCGGGTTAAGTGCAAGTTACTCATTATCCTTGTTGTATAATCGTTCGACTTCATTAAAAGATAGCGCCCTGTTGTAGATGCGGAGTTCGTCTATGAGGCCAATCATGGCCCGTCGGGCAGTTGGCACGGTATGTTTTCGCATTGTCTAATCATTCTATCCATTTGTGCATTGGTGTTTCAATTCATAGACACCAACGCGCAATTTTTGATTCGTGAAACTGCAATAAATTCAAGTAAAATATTTTTGAACGGCATCATTAAAATTCTGTCGAGCAGTTGCATTTAATTTATTCCCAATATAGAACAGCCCAATATTCAAGTCTTGAAAAGAACTTTGACCGGAATCCTCATTAAGCGCAAATAAGGTGATATTGTTTGATGGTCGGGAACCCGTATCTGATAACGTAGCACTTCCTACCTGTGTTCCATTTTCTTCTATAATAACACTACTGCCATCTCTATTTACTAAATAAAACCCTTGTAACGAGCTTGTTGAAAAGCTAGCAAACTCATCATTATTAAGTCTGGCAATAATATAACCACTACCCGTATAACTCATAATAACTTGATCTTCATCGGTAGTTGCCCCCGTTCTCGCTCCTAATATTGTGGTCGTAGTAGGGTTCGTAACTTCATTAGGAATGTACACGCCAAAAGAAGCACCAGTGATAAAATATTTATTCCAATCTTCGGCAGGATTATACTGAGTATCAATATATGCCTTTGAGCCATCACCAATAAATCCTGTTAACTGATTATAAGAAATGCCAGGTTGAGGCCGACAATAATTACCATTAGCCAAATCAACAAGCGAAGCAACAATATTATTATTTTTAAATACCCATAATCTATCTAACTCCGAAAGGATGCCAGCATTAGACAAATCAGTTTCTAACTGTTGTAGCTTATCGCTTTTTTCTGACGTTATGCCAAAATCTTCAATATGTCCTAATGAGTCCTCTGCTAATTGATCTGTATAAATTAATCGTGTCATCGATTTGTAAATTTTATATTTGTATTATAGTTCAAGAAAATATGGTAACTACCTTCCCAGAATAAGACTCTTATCGGTGCATTATAATTATCCAAGCAATAAGGTCTTGCATTTTTAACATTATCTTCATTTGCTGGCAAGTCAAAAAGGCCCCACTCTCCATCTACTTTATAAGCTCGGTATATCCTTCTTGTTGTATCATCATCTTCTGTTGTTCCTACATAGAGCCTGTTTTCATTAAATATAGCGATACCTCCTCCATATTGCTTCTCTCCAGTATCATCTATAATAGAAAGCCCACCATTACAAATTTTTTCTGTATTCCATTGACTTCCATCCCACTTAGCTATGTAATAGTAAATATCTTCGGCCACGTTTGATGTGTAATCACTCCACGATGTTTGAAATGCAACCATTGGATTCCCATTAGAATCATATTTTAAATCCCAAGGCCATGCGTTAGCAATTAACCCATTCTTCGTTGCATCCCATACTTTTGTAACATCACTTGGTGAAAGGGGGAGTGCCGCAGATCCTCCTATCAACGTACCATCTGTTTTATAGTAGTTGCCCCCTTGGTAGTAAAAATGGTATAGGTTATTAAGCGTAGAGTTTGGGTGACCATCGGTAAAAACGAAATCAATCCTATCTGTTCCATTAGAGTTGATTTTGCAATAAGATCTGTTTTCAGGACCTTCAAATAAATCCTGTCGGCTGGTCCAAGTATCGCCTCCATCAGAACTGGTGCGAAATGCCCTAACACGTTTACTGGTACCAGAACGCTCATATCGGAAAAACCAATATACTTTTCCTTCTCTTGATAATCGCCTTAGCTGGCTGTATGAGTAATTAACATCAGAGTAACTCTGTATCCTAGTATCCCAAGCACTTACATCGTTTGCATTTGTTGACCTCGATAGATATATAGGGCCTACGTGCTCCGAATAAGCAGCCAATATTTTACCGCTTGGAAGAATACAAAAGGATGGATTATCATGGTCATCCGTTTCCGATATGGTATCTATGGTATAAGAACCATCAACTACTTCCGCACTATTGTCAAAGTCATGCACTAATATATTTCTATTTTCATCAATAGCACCAATATAAGTCTTTCCATTATTATTATTATAGACAGCTCGCGGATCATTAAACCATGTCCACACACCATCACCTATTACACCAGTAGTTTCAAGATTTAACTCATTATATACTTCCAATACATCTGGATACTGGCCTATTGCCGTTTTTATACTTCTTTGAACCGTCCTACCTTGGTTAGGGAAATGATACTCACCGCTTTTGTCAACTCGCATAACTACACGGCCTAACTTAGTCACGACTAAAAGAAGATCATCAGATATAATCTCATTTTGCCCAAATTGCTCTAAGACTTGTTTTAAACCTCCTCCTAATACAGGAAAAAATGGATTCCCACGACCATCAATGCGGTGTATTACATTACCTAAAATATCAATTAACTCATATACATTACTATCTTTTACTTGTTTGGAATCACGCTCATCTTGTAGTTTTTCTGCGTCATAATCTCCAACAGCCTTCCCTGTAACCGCCTCACTGGTATCGGTAGGGTCTAAGGAAGTCGCATAAAACTCATCCCGCTTTACCCAGCTACTCGTACCAGAATCCCACCGGTAATAGCCATTATTGGAAGCGGTATCATTGGTTACCATCGCTGTAGTATGGTCAGGC
>NZ_DATHXO010000406.1:0-5060 GCF_035459645.1 Schnuerera sp. | reverse complement strand
GGGTCTCATCCGGCCGGCTCACGGCACCGGACTGCCGCTCAGGCGCTTTGCTTGCTGTCGCGCTTGAGCAGGCTGAGCACACGGTCGGAGGGCGCAGCGCCCTGTTTCAGCCAGTAGTCGACCCGCTCGCGGTCCACCCGCAGCGGCACTTCGCCGCCGCGCGCCATGGGGTTGTAGAAACCCACGCGCTCGATGTACCGCCCGTCACGCGAGTTCCGGCTGTCGGTCACCGTCAGGGCATCCCTTATTTGACAAGCTAACTATCTCTAAAGCTTTCAATCCTGCAACTATACCATAACCAACTAATAAACCAATTAAAGTAATAATGCTCCTAATAATTTTATCAATCATTAGTTCACCTCCCATAGTATATTTATTACCATTAAATAAAATAATATAACAAATTTTTTTATTATTTTAATCATGCGGAATTTATAGCATCATTTATTAATTTTTCTGTTTCTTCCTGATTGGAGTCAACCACTAAAACTATTTCACTTATAAGCATTTGTTTTGCACTATTTAACATCTTTCGTTCTCCAGTAGAAAGTGCTTTTTCAGCATCTCTTAACATTAGATTTCTAACTACAGCAGCGATTTCAAATATATCGCCTGATTTTATTTTTTCCATATTTAATCTATAACGTCTATTCCAATTTTGAGGCATTTTTGTTTTATCACCCTTTAAAACATCTAATACTTTCTCAAGGTCATCATTTGTAATTATTTCTCTGATACCAATTTCTTCAATATTGTCCACAGGTATCATAACATTCATTTCTCCTATGGGCATTCTCATTATATAATATTTCCGTTTTTCACCTAAAATTTCTTTCTCTTCAATTCCTTCTATTATCCCAGCTCCATGCATAGGATAAACCACTTTATCTCCAATGTTATACATGTAACAACCTCCTATTCATACTGCCTCTTAGTATATTATACAATAATAGTTAAAGGTTGTAAAGATTACATTCTACCATAGTAACATTTATCTTGTCAACTATTTATTTTTTGATTTTACTTTTTAAAAATATTGATAGAAATATTTGACAACAACTTGTCCTTATAAGTATAATAAAAGCATAACTAATAATCATTTGACAGGGGTGGAACTATATGGACAGAAATACCGTAAGTGTTGAAAAAGATATAAGTTGTGATGATTTTCAAGCTCAAGTGGAAGATGTGCTTATTAGACATAAAAGCATTCTTGATATAACAACAAAGTTAGACGAATATACTTCGAGGATTAATAGAGCTGTAATTAAATCAGTTACTTATTGTGGTTGTATTGAAATTCATGCTACAAAACAGGATTACAATAAGGAATCTTTAGAAGAGATTAAAAACAATATGGAAAACCATGTAAAGGGCAGTTTATGTCCTAGCTGCAGGGAGATACTTGAAGAAGAAATAGGTGCATATATATTTTATTTATCAGCCCTTTGCAATACTTTGGACATAAACCTATCAGAGGCTGTATTAAAGGAATATGGTAATATGAAAACATTAGGGATTTTCAGTCTGAAATAAGGTTAAATATAATAGGCTAGATCTATGCAAATCTTTTCTAGCCTTTGTATTAGCTTTCAAAATATTGATTTTTATACTTCTTTAAGCCTTCAATTATATTAGCAGTTCTAACTTCTCCTATGCCTTCTACTAAATTTAATTTGTAAGGACTTGCCTTAATAATGTTTTGTAATGAACCGAAGTTTAACACTATCTTTTCTAAAACATTAGGATGCACCCTAGGAATTTTATTAAGTACTCTATATCCTTTTGGTTCAATTTTGATATCTAATGTATCTAATCCCTTATTGTAACCTAACTTGTTAGCAATTAAATTTAAATTCAATAATTGTTTAGAATCAAAGCTACTTATCTCATTTATTACTGTAGCGTAATCCTTATATTCGTCTTTTATATAATCTTTTACCAAATTTACCCTATCGCCCCTTACTCCATTCATCAATTCCATAACTTGCATATTCAGTAGTCTTCCTTCTACTCCTAATTCTGATATGTACAAATTTATTTCATTACCTATCCGCCAAACCATTTCCATATTTTGAATAGCATTAGTTACCTCATAAAGGGTAACCCTATTTTCAAATTCTAAAGTAGTTAAATTAGATAAAGCAATATTTAATGTCTCCTTATATTTTTCTAAAGTCTGAACTGCTTGATTTGCTCTACTTAGTATCTCGTTAATATCTTTCAATATATACTTATAGTCTGATTTATAGATTGTAATCACTTCTCTCCGTTTTGATATAGCTATTACTAAAACTCCTGTTTGTTTAGCAACTCTTTCAGCAGTTTTATGACGAGTTCCGGTTTCATTAGATAAAATATGTTGACAAGGAAAAAGTTGAGCATTGGCATATAATATCCTTTTACAATCTTTACTCACTATAATTGCGCCGTCCATTTTTGCTAATTCATAAATATTAGCAGGGCTGTATTCACAGTTAATATAAAACCCTTCATATGTAATTTCTAAAACCTCTTTAGTGTTTCCAATTACTATCAAAGCACCAGTCTTGGCATTAATTATATTATCTAATCCTGCTCTCAACTTAGTTCCTGGAGCCACCATCTTTAAAGTATCATATAGATCTAAATTCATATAAGTTCCTCCAAATAACCGTCTTGTAAGATATTATATGAAAATTCTTATATTCTAATACTTAAAATATAAAGGACTATATCCAAGTAAAAATATATACGTCTTATTTAGCTAAAAACATGATCTATAACTTCCTGCAAAGTATTTAATCCTATTACTTCAATTCCTTCCAACTTCATATTTGGTTTTATTCCATATTTATAAACATATGCTCTTCTATAGCCCATCCTATCTAATTCTTTAATTCTAGCCTCTAATGAAGGAACCCGTTTCAATTCTCCAGTTAAACCTACATCTGCAATAAATACTACATCGCTAGGTATTCCTTTATCCTTCACTGAAGATACTATACTCATTATTATAGCTAAGTTTACAGATTGTTCACTTAACCGTAACCCTCCTGTAGTCTTTATAACAACATTTTTGTCGTATAGATTTATTTTACCCCTTTGTTCCAGTATAGAGATTAAAGTACTTAATTGATCTTTTCTCAAACAATCCCCTATTCTAGCAGGATAAGGAGTAAAGGAATGAGATACTAAGCTTTCTATTTCGACTATTATTAACCTTGACCCTTCCTTTATCACCGATAATACACTACCTGGAACTATTTCATTTTGTTTACGACTCGTTAAAAAAAATGCAGAAGGATTTTTTATAGGTATCATACCTTTTTCTTCCATAGCAAATAACCCAATTTCTCCTGTAGGTCCAAACCTATTCTTAGTAGACATTAAAGTTCGTAATTCTTCATCGCTTTCTCCTTCTAAATATATGACAGTATCAACTAAATGTTCTAAAGTCCTAAGACCTGCCATTTCATTAGCTTTAGTCATATGCCCTACCATTATTACGGCTCTTGGTCTGCTTTTGTTTTTTGCCATATCCACTAATGCATTTGCACATTCTATAGTTTGAATCGGTGAACCTGCTCTAGATTTAAATTCTTCTAATTTAAAGGTCTGAATACTATCTATAATTATTAAATCTGGATCTATATTATCGATGTTTTGTAATACATTGTCCATGCTAATATCGGATAAAATCCAAATATCCTTTGGAATTTCATCTAGGATTCTATTAGCTCGATTTTTTATTTGGGTTTCGCTTTCTTCTCCAGATGCATACAATACTTTATAACCTTTTTCTGCAATATCTTTTGCAATTTCTAATAATAAAGTAGATTTACCAGCTCCAGGTCTAGCAGTCAATATAGTAACAGAGTCCTTGATAATGCCACCACCTAGTACCCTATTAAATTCATCTATACTTGATACTATTCTTTGCTCATCATCTACATCTATTGTATTAAGTTTTACGGGAGATACCCCTTTAATTTTCTGACTTTCCTTTCTGTTTCCTATGCTTTTTTTGTCTATATATACTTCATCAAAACTATTCCACGAACCACATTCAGAGCAGCGTCCCATCCATCTTATACTTTCATAACCACATTTAGAACATCTAAATATAACCTTTTTCTTCATATTTTCCTCCTTAGCTTTAAGGGTTGACTTTTTTAAATGCTATTACTACCTTTATTATAACAATTATTTTTTATAATTAAATCTAAAAGAAGAAAAAGTCATAGGTTCTTCTATGACTTTTCCAAATTTATAATTATTTTGCCGCCTCGTCAATAGCTTAAGCTATAGGTTCCTTGTCAAATATCAATCTGTCATCTTTAAAATCTATCAATATATCATCATCTTTTGAAACTTTTCCTTTTAAAATTTCTTCCGCCAATTGATCTTCTATCATTTTGGTTATGGTTCTCTCAAGAGGTCTAGCACCATATACTGGATCAAATCCCTCTTTGCTTATATGTTCTATAATTTTATCCGTAACCTTGATGTTTATATTTAGTTTTTTCATCCTCTTTTCTAAATCTTTAATCATTATACTAACAATTTCCTTTATATCTTCTTCCCTCAAAGAATGGAATACAATTACTTCATCTATTCTATTTAAAAATTCTGGTCTGAAAGTTTTTTTCAATCCATCCATAATAGTTTCTTTCATCTTTTCATATTCTTCTTTTTCTTCTTCCGAAGCCAAAGAAAAACCTAGTACATTTTGTTTTCTAATAGTTGTAGCTCCAACATTAGATGTCATAATTATTACCGTGTTTTTAAAATCAACAGTACGTCCTTTAGAATCGGTTAATCTACCATCATCTAATATTTGCAATAATATATTAAATACATCTGGATGAGCCTTCTCAATTTCATCAAATAGTATTACTGAATAAGGTTTTCTTTCGTCCGGCGGATCTCCACCATGAGTCGTTCACGAAGACCCTTGGGGGCCTTCTCGCAGCACGACCTGGACAGTTTCGCCTTGAGCCTGCGCTCCGAGAGGAACATCTCGCGGCAGTCGGGGCATCCTGCCAGATGGTGCTCCAGTCGCGAGCGACACGCGTCGT
>NZ_DATHXO010000405.1:0-4880 GCF_035459645.1 Schnuerera sp. | reverse complement strand
TCTGATTACTTCCATACTAGTATATGTATTATGTGGTGCTCTTTTACCTACTTCTTTGTTCTTCCATAATACTTTATTTGAAGAAGAAAGTCCATCAATATCAGCTAACTTTAAATTAATGATATCCTGTTTAGCTTGAGGACTTCCACCCACTCTTACATAAACAGGATCATATTCTAACAAGGTCGTTATAAAATAAGGTCTTGAAGACCTAATTGGTCCTATAGACTTAGGAGCTCCTATTAAAAACAAAGCCATGTATCTAGTATATGGAGCTTCCACCATAAATTCGTAGATTATTTCAGCTTGACTCAACCCAGCTTGCCATCTGGCTCTAGGATGATTATCATACATTACAGCTACTGGTCTTCTATTTACCTTTTCTTCTGAACTGTATAAGCCACTTAAAGGCGATGGTATTCCTTCTTTAGAAACTATTTCTTTTGTTATTTCTTCCTCTTCTATCTCTTCTCCCTCTTTAATAATTTCATCTTCAATTTCTCTTGTATCTTCTTTCCAACATCCCGATAATAAAAATATAAATAAAATTGCTAAAAAAATAATATAATTTTTCTTCTTCATAGTTATACCTCTTCATCCGATTATTTGAAATACTAATATTCCTACTATTATACCTAAAAGAGCACCTAGTACTACTTCCATTAAAGAGTGTATTCTACCTTCTATCCGACTTTCTCCTACTAAAATAGCCATAAAATAAGAAAGAGTAGATACCAACATATTGTTTGCTATAAAAGCTATTATAGTCGCTATACAAAATGATACGGCTGCATGCCCACTTACGGTTCCTCCTTGAAAAGGAGTGCCTCTTCCTTTGTAATATATTGTCTTCAAAGCTATAGTAAATAACACAACTAATACTAATGCAATAAAAGTTAAATGAATAGAGGAATTTTTAATCTTAAATAACACTAAATTGGTTAAAGGATTTAGTCTATCAAAAAAAAGCAGATATCCTACTACCAATGAGTTTAGGGCAGCTATTAAAACACCACCTGCAGCAACATCCTTAGCTAAACGAGCTAAAGGATGAAAATCTTCAGTTACTAGATCCACAGTTCGTTCTACTGCAGTATTAATCATTTCTGTAATTAAAACTAAAGCTATTGAAAAAAATAACATCAATAATTCTAGTCTAGAAAAATCAAAAAACAAACTTAATATTATAACAATTACAGCTATTATAAAATGAACCCTCATATTTTTCTCAGTTTTTAAAGTATAGATAATACCAGTTACAGCATAATTAAAACTTTCTATTATACTTCTAGATTTCATTTTAAGGTTAATCTTCCCTTCCATTTTTAAATATCTTTAGTTTTTTCATTATTTCTTTTTCTTTGTCTCTCATTACAACCTGATCTCTTTCATTCATATGATCATATCCTAATAGATGTAACATACTATGAACTGTTAGATAAGTTATCTCTCTCCTAAGTGAATGTCCATATTCAACGGATTGTTCTAAAGCTTTCTCAGCAGATATAATTATATCCCCTAACATTGGAGTTGGAAACAATCCCTCATCTTGTTCCATGGGAAAAGAAAGCACATCAGTTTCCTTATCAATATTTCTGTATTCTTTATTTAATTTTTTAATATTTTCATTGTCCACAAAGATTAAACTGATTTCATAATTCAAATTTTTCCCTTCTAGTAGTAAGGATTCTTTAATTGCATCTTCAATTACTTCAAAGATATCATTGCTCAATTTTACTTTGTCTTGTCTGTCATCCATATATAATTCCATGGTTTAAACCTCTCCCTTTTCTTCTTTTAAGCCCTCATTTGGATATTCTATTCTCTCATGAAAAATCCCCATCATAACTGATGAAAAAGCGTTAGCAATATCACTTAAATTTTTTAAAGTTAAATTGCATTCTTCTAATTGACCATCTTCTAATTTCCCTTTTATTATATTCCTTATCATCTCTTCTACATTCTTTTTATTCGGCTCTTTAATAGACCTAACAGCTGCTTCTGTTGAATCTGCTAACATAACTATTGCTGCTTCTTTAGTTTGAGGTTTAGGCCCTGAATATCTAAAATCTTCAATTTTAACTTCTAATGACTCGTTTTGTTTAGCTTTGTGATAAAAATATGAAACTACCGTATCACCATGGTGTTGTCCAATAATATCAATTATTTCTTTTGGTAACTTGTTTTTCTTTCCTAAAGCTATTCCATCTTTTGTATGATTTGTAATTACTAAAGTACTCATGCTTGGCTGTAATTTATCGTGAGGGTTGTCCGCCCCCAATTGATTTTCTTTGAAAAAGTAAGGTCTAATTAATTTCCCAATATCATGGTAATAGGCTCCTACCCTTGACACTAATGGATCAGCTCCAACCACTTCTGCAGCTCTTTCACTTAAATTACCCACTATTATACTATGGTGATAAGTTCCAGGTGCTTCAATTAGCAATCTTTTTAGCAAAGGCTGATTAGGGTTAGATAGCTCTAGCAGTTTTAAAGGAGTTAAAACTTCAAACACATTTTCCCAAATAGGTAAAGTACCAATGGTTAAAATGGCACAAAACATTCCATTCATAAAACCGTATCCACCTCTAATCAATATATCCATCAATTCCAATTTTTTAATAAGACCAAAAGATAGAATTGTCATAAAATTCGTAACTCCAATTAACAAACCATTTATAAATATATTGAATCTTTGATGTTGTTTGATTACCAAAAATGCACCAATACTTCCACTTATTAAATACATTGTCATTAAAGTATCATCTAGTTTTAAAATGAAACCTAAAATGAAAACCATAAAAACATTAACAATTAAAGATAACCTTATATCTAATAATATTGCTATAAGTAATGCACCAGCCGATACAGGCATTATATAAGGAGAAATATTGTATATTCCTTGAGAAATTAGGATTAAAGAGGTTACAATAATAAGCAAAATAGATAATTTGTTATCAACCAGTATGTCTGTATTAAAATAAAAAACATGTCCAAAAATTATTAATTCCAACAATACTATTAATATTATTATGCCTAGTACAGTTCTTTTGTCATATCCCTCATTTTCCTTTAAAAGGCCTAATTCCTTGATCAGACTTAATGAATTACTATTTATTATATCTCCTTTTCTTACAATTACCTGATGTTCCTTTATTATTACTGGTTCTATCTTTTCTACTTCCTCATCTATTCTACGTTGCGTTGCTTCTTCATCAATAAACTTATTTGGTTGAATAGTATTATTTATTAAAGAAATTCCTAATTCTTTCTTATTGTCACTAATGTCAATATCTTGAAATACATTTTCAATGCTTGCTTTTTCATATTCTAAATCTTCTTCTTTGATACCCGCTCCCATTATTTGATTTGTTAAATCATTTATTATATTTTCGAAACCACTTAATTCATCGGATTCCATTCTTAATGCTGTTTGATATTCATTTCTAGAAAGGGGAATCCTGGATTCTTCAACTAATATATCTGTCTTTTTACTTATACCAATACTTTCGTCTGATTGAAGTTCTCTTACCATGTCGAAAAATTCCTTTATATTTGTCTTCATGGTCATTTGAACAGATGGACTAATCCTATACCTAGGCTCTACCCTATTGGCAGCTTCTTTTTTTAACTGCTCAGTGGCCCGTATATCCTCGATGTCTTTAGTTGCTCTAATTTCTAATGGTGCAGCATCTCCAACTTGAACATTAATTCTTTTAGTTTCCACTTTTTGAATAGTAACAAAAAAAAGTATTACCGTAAACAATAATATTAAAAATATATTTAGATATAATTTGTTTTTTCTAATATTTAAATTTAATATTTTATGTTTTTTTTCTTTTCTTTCTTTGGATTTTTTCTTCATTTGGGATTTCCCCCTTATTTCTCTACTTTTTCGTGTTTTTCATAAGCCTCAATTATTTTTTGAACTAGTGGATGTCTAACTATATCATGCTTAGATAAATAGACAAAGTCTATTCCCTCTACATTTGAAAGAATCTTAGATACAGTTACTAAACCTGAAGTTCTACCTTTTGATAAATCAATTTGAGTTATGTCACCAGTTATTATAGCTTTTGAACCAAAACCTAATCTAGTCAAAAACATTTTCATCTGCTCATTAGTGGTGTTTTGGGCTTCGTCTAGTATTACATAAGCAGAATCTAAAGTTCTTCCTCTCATATAAGCTAAGGGTGCTATCTCTATTAAATTTTTCTCCATTAATTTTAAATAGGTCTCGCCACCTAAAATCTCAAATAGAGCATCATAAATTGGTCTAAGATAAGGATCTACCTTCTCCTGTAAATCTCCTGGTAAAAATCCTAAGCTTTCTCCTGCCTCTACAGCTGGTCTAGTTAAGATTATTCTATTTACTTCTTTATTTTTAAATGCATTAACTGCCATAGCCATTGCTAAATAGGTTTTCCCAGTACCAGCAGGACCTATTCCAAATACTATATCGTTATTTTTAATACCATCTATATATCTTTTCTGGCCTAATGTTTTAGGTTTTATACTTTTACCTGATGCAGTGATACATACAACATCTTTTAATAAATCCTTAACCTTTTCTTCTTTTCCTTCAAGAATTAATTTAATTGTATACCTTAATTCTTGTTTGGTTAATTTTTTTTGACTCTTTATTATCTCTACTAATTTATATATTAATCTTTCGCCTAGTTCTGCTGAAAGTATGTCGCCTTTTATTATAATATTTCCATCTCTTAAAAGTATTCTAATACCCAACTCTTTCTCAATTATTTTAACGTTCTCATCAAATTTCCCAAATAATTGAGATATTAATTGATTTTCTTCAATAAATATTTGTCTTTCCTGTTCTAATTTTGCCAAATTTTATCCTCCCTCTAATTTCTGTTCAT
>NZ_DATHXO010000404.1:0-2091 GCF_035459645.1 Schnuerera sp. | reverse complement strand
ATTGAAGAAAATTGACAAAAAAATATTTTTGGATAGAAAATATATTATAGCTACAGGTATTTTGGCTGAAGATTTTATGAATAAAATAAAAGATAAGATAATAAGTAAGTTTTCAGGATTGAATTTAAAAGTAGTTGCCATAAAAAACAATTTTTTTGGACCAAGAATTACTGTATCTGGATTGGTGACAGGTGAAGATATTGTTAATCAATTAAAAGATTATAAAGACATAGACGGTATAATAATTCCTAAATCCATGTTAAAAGTAGACACTAATGTTTTTTTAGATGATTTAACTGTAAAAGATATAGAAAATAGGTTAAAGGTTAAAATAATTCCAGTAAAGGTTTCAGGTAATGATTTTGTCCAACTATTTAAAAGAGCTAGAGGTGATAAAAATGGATAGACCAGTAGTATGTATTGTAGGAAGACCAAATGTAGGAAAATCAACATTGTTTAATCGAATAGTAGGTAGAAGGATAGCTATTACTGAAGATAATCCAGGAGTTACAAGAGATAGAATTTATGCTGAAGCAGAATGGCTGAATAAATATTTTACTTTAATCGATACAGGAGGATTAGAGCCAGAATCTGAGGAAATAATTCCTGTAAACATTAAACGTCAGGCTGAAATTGCTATTGATACAGCAGATGTTATATTGTTTGTAGTTGATGGTATGGATGGGGTTACATCAACTGATGAAGAAATTGCAAGTATATTAAGAAGAGCAGGAAAAGAAGTCCTATTAGTATGTAATAAAGTTGATACCCATAAAACCCCAGATCAAGTATTTGAATTTTATGAATTGGGAATAGGAAATCCAATAATTATTTCTGCTGAACAAGGTTTAGGTATAGGTGATTTGCTGGATGAGGTAATTAAACATTTCCCAGAGCATAAAGATACAGAATATGATGATGAATTGATTAAGGTAGCAATAATCGGAAAACCAAATGTAGGAAAATCTTCTTTGATAAATAATATATTAGGAGAAGATAGGGTTATTGTAACTAATATACCTGGTACTACTAGGGATGCCATAGATTCATATTTTACTTATGGAGAAGATAAATATGTGTTCATAGACACGGCAGGACTAAGAAGGAAACGGAGCATCTATGAAAATGTTGAAAGATACAGTGTAGTTCGTACCTTATCTGCTGTAGATAGATCGGATTTATGTATATTGATGATAGATGGCACAGAAGGAGTTTCAGAACAGGATACGAAAATTGCAGGATATGCTCATGATAATGGAAAAGGGATTATTATTGCAGTAAATAAATGGGATTTAGTAAAAAAGGAAACTAATACTCATTTGAGTTTAGAAAAGAATATTAGAGAAAAATTAGGATTTATATCTTATGCTCCTATTGTTTTTATTTCTGCTAAAACTGGAAAACGGGTGGATAAATTATTCCAGTTATTAAAAGTGGTGAATAATAACAATAATTTAAGAATAAGCACTGGTGTTTTAAACGATATAATAAATGAAGCAGTATTATTAAAACAACCACCTTCAGATAAAGGAGTCAGATTGAAAATCTATTATGGAACCCAAATTGCTGTTAGACCGCCAAAATTCTTGATTTTCATAAATAAAAGACAGTTGATGCATTTTTCTTATCAGCGATATTTAGAAAATCAAATCAGAAAATACTTTGGATTTGATGGGGTACCTATTCAATTTGATTTTAGAGAAAAGGGTGAGTAAAATTGAAGGTTTTATTGGTTATTTGTTTTGCATATCTTTTAGGAAGTTTTTCTTCAGCTTATGTATTGGGTAAAATCTTGATGAAAACTGATATAAGAGCTCATGGAAGCGGAAATGCAGGAACTACCAATGCATTAAGAGTCTTTGGTAAAAAAGTAGGAGCATTAACATTTATTTTAGATATATTAAAAGGTGTATTAGCTGTTTATATTGGAAGTATGATAATGAACTATAATGGGAAATTAATTGCAGGAATTTTTGTTGTTATAGGTCATAATTGGCCAATATTTTTTAAATTTAAAGGAGGTAGGGGAATAGCTACTTCTTTTGGTGTACTTTTATCATTATACTGGCCAGTTCCTATTATAAGTTTAAT
>NZ_DATHXO010000403.1:0-3201 GCF_035459645.1 Schnuerera sp. | reverse complement strand
GTTTCATCTAAAATCTCATATTTCTTTTATTAGATACATTAAGTTCAAAGTACTTAGCACCCTTAGAAATCTCAATTTCTTTGATTATGTTAAAAATATCTGTTCCATAACCATTATCTCTAAGTTCAGGTATAATACAATAATCAATTATAAGGCATTTTCCGTCTTCAGAATGGTAGGTACAATAGGTGCAGAAACCTATTACATCCATCTCTTTCATAAATAGTATTGGGTATGCTTTATCCGTATCTCTTGAAAATAGTTTATGCATATGTTCTTTATATTCTGAAGAAGAAAACCATTCCTGCTCTTCTTCTGTGATCTTAAATCCCATATCATCATTTGCAAATATATCTCTATTTAAATATTCATAATGCATATCCCAAAACAATTTAAATTCTTCCTCTGAATTAACGATTTTTATTTCTATTCCTTTTTCCCTCATGTTCATCCTCCATATTTATATTGGAGGCTAATTTAGAGTGTTACCTCCAGCCACTTTTAAGTTTGCTAATATTTTTATTTTCATAAAACACCACTCCTTTCAATAATTGTGTCAATTTTCATAAATATCATAAAAATCAATATAATACTCATAATCATTGTACCATACAGACTTTATCTAATAAACCTATATTTACTATATTACATATCCCTAGAATAATGAATTTTACCAAATCATATACACCACATATTTTTAATGGACATGTTCCCATGAACAGAAAAGCATTGAATGTCATCTGTGCATTCAATACTTTAAGACCGTCTAAATCATTGGTGTTACTAAGTCCTATAGTTTTTCTAATTTCACGATAGCTTCAGAGTGCCTTGAGAGGTCAATAAGGATGTCGTGGGGAGATAGTAATCCCTTGGTGGCTAAATATATTTCTAATAAATAGCTCCGAAATAGGATTCTTAATGTGCAAAATTTACTAGTGTTCTTAAAACATCAATAGCATTTTCATAGTTATTATTCTACATATAGATGATTATTTGGTTCATCATTCTGACTATTTTAAATCAATAGGTATTTCCAGGTTCCCTATTACAATATATCCTATATCTTCCAATTCTATTTCGCCATATTCAATTGTATATAGACTGTTATAATAATGGGTACCTAGATTATCTCCTCCAGCACTGCCACCAGTTCTAGGTATATAAGTTCCGTCTTTTAATTTTATATCTATATAATGTTCTTCATTGAAATCTTTTAGTGACGTATCCTTTAAAGATCCATCTTCAGAAGTAAAATATATTCTTATATCCAATGGTGAATAGTATATTTTTTCTAATTTAGCTATTCCACCTTCATATTCAAATTCTTCATTTATCTCATATATTTGACCTAAATCTTTATATTCTAATGGTATATCTAATGTCCACTGTCCATTTATTTCTCTTCCAAATAAACCTATATTTAATCCACTTATTTCTATATGCAAATTCTGACCTATAAGGGTATTCCCTTCTATATCGTGTAAATCTGTTGAATATCTTATTAGGAAATATACCTTTTCTAAATTTTCATCTATAGGATTTAAAGCATAATATCTTTTAGAACCTGATATATCTTCATCTTCACTATCTCCTATATATTCCTTGCTCGTATTAATTCCCCAACTTGTTTTTCCATCCTTTTCTCTAATCTTTATTTCCTTTCTATCTTCTCTTTCTATAGAAAACATTACATAAACCGCTTTACTATCTCCAAATAATGATTCTGCTGTTACCTTATATCCATTATCAGCATCTGATATGTTTATCTGCGTTGCATCTTCAGATATGGACCAATCGATTATTCTATTTGAAAAGTCCTGATAATAATTACTCACTGCAAATGCGGTTATGCTTAATATAAACACTAATGAAAATGCTATTACCAATCTTAATCTTTTACTCTTAAATTCATACTTTTCTGCTCTTGTAATTCCATTGTTTTCTGTTGAATTTATCTTTTTATCCAAAATCTTATTATAAATTTCTATTTTTTTATCATCACCTGGATCTAATTTTTGAAAAAGTTTATTAATATCATCTTTATTCATTTAATTCCCTCCTTAACTTCTTTTTTAACAAATTCCGTCCCCTTGATAACTGTGTTTGAACCGTACTTTCTTTTATGTTTAGTATCTTAGAAATATCCCTGACATAATAATCCTCATAGTAGAACAAATAGAGCACTATTTTATATTTATCAGGCAATAAAAGTAGCTCTTCCAAAACATAATATAAATCCGGATCATTTTTCTCAATACTCAATTCCGGTAAACTTTCTATATCTACCCTACGAGACTTCCAAAAACTTTTATTTAGATCCTTGCAAGCATTTTTAGTTACTCTTATTAGCCATGCTTTCCTATGTTCTTCATTGTTAAAGCTTCTCTCTTTATCTATTAATTTCAAAAATACCTCTTGAACCATGTCTTCTACTTCTTCTGTAGTTCTTAGATAAAGTAAACTTATTCTATAAATCATATTAAAGTACTGATCATAAACCTCTTTAAATTCTTCTTCATTCCAGCAATCTAACTCTTTCACTAATTCGCCCCCTCATATATAACACGAATGACTAGTTATAAATATCCCATAAATATATATTAATTTGCCTTAAATCATAATTTGTATATCCATTTAATAATATAAATCACTTCAATAATTGTAATTATAGTTACAAAGACCTTAATCATCTATCCTTCTATCTTATTTATGTATTTTAATTATTTCAACTTATTTTTCTTTCCATAGACAATAAAAGAGGCTACATCTATTTGAGCATTCAATTGACTCAAAAACTTAGCCTCTTTTTATATTCTTAATTTAGTTTTAAACACCATAAGCGGGTTGGGATGGAGCCTAACCCCTACTGACGATCAAAGGTAGCTTCTATCTTACCAATTTACAAATAACCTCACAATGCCTTGAGGTGACAATAATGATGTTCTAAGTAGATAACATCCCCTTAGCGAAAGTCTATATATTTCTTATTTATTATACTTTCTTTTTTAGAAGTCTAATTAGCAAAAAATTCATCTTCTTTAATAATTAATTTATAATGAACATAAAAAAAGCCCTAAAGCTAGTTGCTATAGAGCTTAAGGCTATTGTGGCCTGACTATATTAAATTTTGATATTCTCTTCTTCCATCAACTATAGCATATATAATAACTATTTTATTTTCCTCATTTACTTTATAAAATA
>NZ_DATHXO010000402.1:0-4866 GCF_035459645.1 Schnuerera sp. | reverse complement strand
GAAAAGTATGGTGTTTGTACCCATAATAATGTATATAGTTTCCTTATTGCTATCTATGAAACTCTACCAAAGTAGGGATTTATAAAGGAGTGAAATTATGCTTAATTTAGTCAAAAAGGATTTGAAATTATCAAGGAAAATAAATATTTTTGGAGGAATATATGCATTGTTTATAGCTGCTATGGGACTTACTATGCCTAATTATATGATAGCTAATCTTCTATATGTTCTTGGGATGATTATACTAATATTTATGCTGGTCATATATACAAATGGTTATGACGATAAATATAAAAGCGAAATTATTATCAATAGTTTTCCTGTAGATAGGCAAGATATAGTTAAGGGCAAATATTTAACTCTTATATTGTTTATAATATTAGGGTCGGGTATTGTATTGTTATTTACAAAAATTATCTCTGTTTTAAATATTGTTGATAACAATATGAGTGCAAGCTTATGGAATGCTCTCTTTGTAACCAATATATCCTTAATATTTTATTCCATATATTATCCTTTCTATTTTAAAATTGGAGAGGGAATTAGAAGTTTTAATATGATATTATGGATAGTGATATTGATAGGACCAAGTATAATAAGTAAGTTTATGAAAAAGCTGGAGGCAATAGGGCAGTTAGAAAAAATAATGTCTATAAATATCAATAAATTAAATATTTATTTATTAGTATTTTCCTTAATAATGTTTTATATCTCCTTACAAATATCTAAAAAAATTTATCTAAAAAGGGAATTTTAAATTTTCTTTTGACATTCTCAATTTTAGCGAAGAATCCCTAAACTGGGATTCTTCACTTACGTTTATAGTGATATGGTACTGTATTATTTACCTTTTCTATAATATTCCTTCATTATACTTTCAGGTACTAAGCTTCCACCGGTAGCCCAGCACATATGTGTGATATTATCTTTTTTCTTTAGAATATCTTGTTTTATTAAATATTCTTTTCCTTCTTCACTTGATAAAAATACTGGTCCTAAAAATCCTGCTAATGCTGAGGGTTCTAAGAAAACTTCTTCTTCATCTGCTAAAGCAGTTAAAAATTTGTATAGCCTATTATCATCTATGGTAAATATACCACTTAGCAGTTTATCCATTATCTTTCCTACAAAGGATGAAGGGCGACCTACTGCCAATCCATCAGCTTCAGTTATATTGTCTAATCCAAAATCCTCTACGGATATTTTATTGTGGAGTTCCGTCACAAGACCTAGTAACATGGCTGGGGAATGGGTAGGTTCTGCAAAGAAGCAATGGACATTATCACCATAAATGAATTTTAATCCATAAGTTACCCCGCCGGGTCCGCCTCCTACTCCACATGGAAGGTATACAAATAGAGGGTGGTTTTCATCTACTACTATTTCCATTTTATCCAGTTGTTCTTTAATTCTTAACCCACCTACAGTATATCCTAGAAATAGGTCTTTAGAATTTTCATCATCTATAAAATGACTATTAGGATTACTTTCTGATTGCTTTCTACCTTCTTCTACAGCCTTTGAATAATCAGAAGAATATTCTATTACTTCTACACCTTTACTTCTAAGCAAATCCTTTTTCCACTTCTTTGCGTCTTGGGACATATGAACCTTTACCTTAAATCCAATTTTTGCACTCATTATCCCTATACTTAATCCTAGATTTCCAGTACTACCTACTTGAATTATGTAATTGGAGTAAAAATCTTTGAATTTGTCTTCGGCTAATATAGAGTAATCATCATGAATAGATAATAAATTATTTTTAATAGCTAAAGTTTCTGCATGCTTTAATACTTCATATATTCCTCCTCTTGCCTTGATGGAACCAGCAATAGGCAGTAAATCATCTCTTTTAAGTATTAAATTGCCATATATTTTTTTATCATAGATTTTCTCAATTTTTGATTTCATAGAATTAATTGGAGATATCGGTGATTCAATAATACCCTCAATGGTTTCTGGGAACATTTTTTTTATATAGGGAGCAAATCTTTTTAATCTTTTTTCTGCGTCAATGATATCTTCATAAGTTATTGGTAAGTTGTCTACCAAATTATTGAATATGGTATAATTATTATTTATCCATAGTACTTCTTTTAAATTTTTAATTTTGTTTAATAAAGGTGAATTTTCTTTTATAATAGATTTTTTGTCCAAGTTTATTTCTCCCTTCCTTATATCTTAATACTTAGTATATATTATTATTGAAGATAATTAAAGAGAAAGAAAATTTGTTAAGTAAAACCCTCCTTCCCACTATTTTGAGTAGAAAGGAGGATTTCTATACTTATTATGGTAATAATCAATATTATTTCCAATTTGTTTCAATAGTTCTATCATTATATTTATTTCTTTAAAATCGTTATAAAGACCATAACTAATTCTAACGGTGCCAGGTCTGAGCATATCCCTATTTTCTTTATACTTTTCTATATCCTCTTTTGAAATATGGAGCAATTTTTGGACATAGGGCTGGGCACAAAAACATCCATTCCTGACTCCAATTCCTCCTTCTAAGGAAAGGGCTGTAGCTACAGTTCCATGATATAGGCCATCTATATTGAAGGATATAATAGACACTTTATTTTCTATATCTTCATCATCATATAATATAATATTTGGTATAGTTTTCATTTTTTCTAAAGTATATCGGGTTAATCTTCTTTCGTATTCAACGACTTTTTCCATACCTAATTTTTTCAATGTTTGAATGCTTTCAATTAAAGCCACTACTCCAAACAGATTGGGAGTTCCTGCCTCTTCCTTTTCAGGAGGAGGAGCCCATATGACATCGTCTGAAGTTACTAAATCTACAGTACCCCCACCTATATGGTCTGAAAAGCCAGATTCAAAAATATTTTTAGGAGCTATTAATACCCCAGTTCCAAAGGGGGCATACATCTTATGGCCAGAAAAGACTATATAGTCGATATGAGCTAAATCATTTACAGCCTTAATATCAACGGAATGATGAGGGATTAATTGAGCACCATCTACTAATATTTTACTTCCATATTTATGAGCTAGTTTTGCTATTTTATGTATTGGATTAATGTATCCAGTTACATTAGAGGCACCAGTTACAGCTACTAGTTTTACCTTTCCTTGATTTTTTTTTAGTAAATGCTCCAAATGATTTAAGGACAGTCTTCCTTTTGTATTTACTTCTACATAATCTACATTATACCTATATCTCCAAGGTAAATCATTGGAATGATGTTCCATATGAGTAGATAGAACTATTCCATTCTTTATTTCATCCATAAGTCTAAAAGAAAGTTTATTGATAGCTTCTGTTGTATTTTTTACAAATATTGCCGTATAATTATTTGGGTCAGCTTTTATAAAATCCAATACTATATTCCTGGCATTATCATAGAAATGTGAAGATACAACAGATTTATAACCTGTTCCTCTATGAACGGAAGAATAATAGGGGGAAAAATTATTTATTCCGTAAAGCACAGAAGAAAAAGCTGGAGTAGTGGCAGCATTGTCAAAGTTTATGTAAGGTACCTTAATTCCATTAAATAATGGAACTAACGTATTTATACCAGAAACTAAACTTTTATACATAATATCACCTTTATTATAGTTGGTAATATCATTATATTGATAAAAAATAAAAAGGTTCCATATCATTAGGTAAATATAGATAGGAAATATATGATACAATATGTATAGTGAATTTAATTAACAGGAGGAAACTTATGAAAGAGAAATCGAGTATCTATGCAGATTTTTCATTGTTAATAGTTGCAATTATATGGGGAAGTGGATTTGTTGTTACTAAGAATTCATTAAATCATATTACACCATATTACCTATTAGCCTTTAGATTTATGATTTCATTTTTTTTAATGGGAATAGTATTTTTTAAAAGACTTAGGAAAGCTAAATTGAAAGATTGGAAAGCTGGATTTTTGATAGGGATTTTTTTGTTTGGGGGGTTTGCTACCCAAACAGTAGGCCTTAATTATACAACTGCTGGAAAGCAAGCTTTTATAACTGCTACAAATGTTGTTATGGTACCCTTTATATATTGGGCTATTAGCAAGAAAAGGCCAGATATATATGAGGTAATAGCAGTATTTCTTTGTTTTACTGGGATAGGTATACTAAGCTTCGAGAGCAATCTAAGGTTTGGATATGGAGAATTTTTAACTTTTATTTGTGCCATATTTTTTGCATTGCATATATCTACCATTGGATATTTTTCAAAAGATCATGATCCAATAGTTCTATCAGTGATACAGATTTTAGCAGCAGGCATATTGTCAACTATATTTGCGTTGTTATTTGAACCTAGAATAACCAAGGTATCAAATGAAGCAGTATTTTCAATACTATACCTTGCAATATTTGGTACATTAATAGCCTTTTTAGTACAAAATATAGCACAAAAATATACTAGTTCAACCCATACAGCAATAATATTGAGTTTGGAGTCTGTATTTGGAGGAATAATGGCCTTAATATTTTTAAAAGAACCTTTTACTATTAGATTTTTAATAGGATGTATTGCAATATTAATATCTATACTTACTACAGAAACTAAATGGGATTTTCTTAAAAAAAATATTGAACAGAACAATAATTCAGGTAAAGTTAAAAGAGTTTAGGTGATATTATGAAAAAATATAAAGATATTCTTATTGCTTCTATTGTAGTAGGATTATCTTCTCTTTTATATATTGATTTTTATATAGAGAATTTTAAATTTTCTTTTGCAGGAGTTATGTTTCCTTTACTATTATTTATTTACGATGAATTTAATCCAATACTATTTGGAGCTTTATCGGGTTTTTCTTTGGTTTTTTTTAGAGGAGTATTTTATGGTGTTTTTCAAGGGGATTTTGTAGG
>NZ_DATHXO010000401.1:0-2596 GCF_035459645.1 Schnuerera sp. | reverse complement strand
AGGTGGTCATTTATGGAGGAAGCCTTTAATAAAAAATCAATAAGAGATACAGTACTTAAAACAGCAGGTCCAGTCTTAATAGAAGTTTTTTTAGGGACTTTATTTGGTATGGTAGATATGATGATGCTTGGAAGAATTGCAGATTCGGGAGAAGCTGCTGCCTCTATTGCTGCTGTTGGAATTACTAATCAAGTTGTATTTATTGCTTTGTCTTTAGTTCAATCTTTAAATGTAGGTGCAACAGCTATGGTAGCTAGATATGTAGGGGCTAAAAAAGAGGATAGGATAGAGAATGTAGTACGACATGTGATCTTGTTAACTCAAGTTCTTTTAGTTTTACCGATATTTATTTTTGGGCTATTATATACGAATCAAATAATGAAATTTATTGGTGCTCATCAAGATACTTTAATGTATGGTAGAAGTTATTTTAAAGTTATTATTATTGGATTAATATTTCAAGCTTTTAATTTTTCTATATATGCAGTTCTGCGGGGAGCAGGAGATACTAAGACACCAATGAATATAAATTTAAAGGTTAATACTCTTAATGTAATTGGTAATGCTGTACTTATCTATGGATTATTAGGGTTTCCTAAGTTAGGTGTTACTGGAGCAGGCATATCTACATCTTTTTCTCAAATTATAGCAACTTTAATGTTATTAAGATATATATTTAAAAAGGATACTATAATACAGATAAATTTGAAAAATAAGTTTAAATTTAATAAGGATATTATGTATAATCTAGTCAAAATTGGGATACCTGCTTCTTTAGAGCAAATTGCTTTTAGAGCTGGTATATTAATATTTGTACGAATAGTTTCATCTTTAGGTACTGTAGCATATGCTACTCACCAGATATGCTTAAATATTTCAGGACTTTCTCTTACACCAGGTCAAGCTTTTGGTATAGCTGCTTCTTCCTTAACAGGTAGAAGTTTAGGAGCAGAAAGCCCAGAGAAAGCAGAAGAATATATCAAAACAAGTGGAAGAATGGGGGCAATCATTGCAACGACAGTAGGGATAATATTTTTCTTCTTTGGCTCCTATATTGCAAGTCTTTATACCAAGGATCCAAAAGTAATAAACGAAGCTGCTAAAATATTAAAAGTGATTGCAATCATCCAACCTTTCCAATCCTCTCAGTTGATTACAGCTGGTGGATTAAGAGGAGCGGGAGATACGGTATGGACCTTAGTAGCAATATTTTTCAGTGTACTGATTGTAAGGGTAGCATTGGCTCATTTATTCATAAATATTTTACAATTGGGTTTAATAGGGGCTTGGTATGCAATGTTTTGTGATCAGCTTGTTAGATGGGCCCTTATTAAGTTTAGATTTAAGACTAATAAATGGAAGTATATAACGATAAGGTAGAAACCTTATCGTTATATAATGTTAAGTTATATTTGTTGTTTTATGTTTATTATAATATTCTCAGCAAATTTTTTAGCAAGTTCCTCAATATGAGGAACTTTCCTTATTGCGCCTCTATCATTGGCTACCGCCATTAAAGCAAAATATGGTGGTAATTTAAAGGTTTTATTTATGTTTAGGCTACTGATCAACTGTTTAGCTAAAGCATCTCCTCCAGAGTGGCCAGAAACTATTATTGAAAACAAGGTTTTATCATAAAACTTAGTTTTTCTAAATAGAGCTGTCAATCTATTTATCAATGCTACTAGATTAGCAGTTATCATATCATTATAATTAGGACAAATAAATACAAGGGCATCTGCTTTTAATAATGCAGGATAAACTTCTTGTACAATAATACCACCATAAAAACATTTAGTTTGTTGGCCATAATGTTTACAAGCTTTATAAGGACAGCCAATACAATCTACAATAGTGGCATTTTGAATATTTATTTCTGTGATATCTGTTATATCTAGATTTTCTTTTATCATATCCCATAAGGTTAAAGTATTAGAAGTATTTCTATTGCTGGAATGAATTGCTAATATTTTGGGTTTTTTTACTTTAGTAATCTTATCATTAGTGAATCTTTCACCTAATTTACTACATAAATACAAACAAATCTCCTCTAATGGTAAATTATAAACTTTTTGTAATGGTATTAGATTATCTAAATTTCCAGTGGCTTCTACTAAAGGTCGTCCAGGGAATCTACAACCCAATAGATTAGATTTAAAAATTATGGATTGGGCAGTAGTTTTTGTAAAATATTGATATTGGCTATGGACTAACACTATACCTTCAGAGCCTAATAGAGAATCAAATCCTCTATTAAATAATTCTAAAAAGAAGTTATTAAGGTTATTACTAATTCCTGTTATAGGTAATTCTATTGCAAATATAATATTGATATTTTTTAAATCTGGTAGTTGTTCAAAATTTTCTAATACTTCGTATTCTATATTTTTAGTAGTTGCATTTATCATTTCTTTCAGTAAAGAAGATGGTTTTTCTGGCAATATTAGATAATATCTTTTCATATTATATTCACTAACTTTTTATAAGTATGTTTTATCTTGTTCATTAGTTCAGAAGGCATGTCTAACTGCTCAATCTCCATTTGACTATCCTTTATTCTACATTTAGATCCTATATAAGCACCACCCATGTAGGT
>NZ_DATHXO010000400.1:0-2284 GCF_035459645.1 Schnuerera sp. | reverse complement strand
CGCCGCGCTCACTGCGCGCTCGAAGCTCGCCCCCGCCTGAGCCATCGCCACGACCAGCTGGCTCGACAGGTTCGCGTTGTCTCTCGCTGCGCGCTGGTGGGCCTTCTTTAATCTGAACCCTTTTATATAAAGGTTTTATCTTTTTCATCATGGAAAGTTGTTTTCTAGGCTTTTTAAATCTTATATCATACTCTTCCCCATTTGATGGTACATAAACTTGAGCTCTAACATCTCTATTTACTTCATTAGCAAATATGGAGATTATATCCTTATCCCCATGAACTAAAAATATCTTTCTAGGTGTAGTTCTATTTATTATCCCCATTAACTCAACCTTATCTCCATGTGCAGATAAACCGTATTTTCCTATTCCACATTTCAAAGGTATATTTTTGTCATTAATGTTTATATATCGCTCCTTTTCATCTGTATCCAAAAGATTTAATATTTCTTTTCCAGGTGCTTCCTCATCTTGATATCCTGTTATGGCAATATAATTCCTTTCATCTGAAGCAAATTTCTCTGCATAGAATGTACTAGGCCCTCCTTTTAACATACCCGAACTGGATACAACACAAAGTCCCTCATCTAAATTCACAATCTCATCTCTTATTTCATTATTAGATACAGGGATTATATTATCATCATAAAATATATCATTACCTTTAAAAATTTTTTTAGCTAAATTCCGCTTTAAATAATTAGGATTAAGCTTATACACCCTATTTATATCCTTTACCATCCCATCTACATATATTTTAAATTTAGGCAATCTTCCTTTATTTATAGCTTTTTTCAACAATAATACTATTTCTTGAGCTCTCCCTAATGCAAAAGCTGGTATAAGTATTTTCCCTTTGTTTAAAATGATTTCTTTAACAATTTCAATTAATCGTTCTTCTTCTACTTGTCTATTAGAATGGAGTTTATCTCCATAGGTAGACTCCATTACCAATACATCAGGTCTTAACTTTGGAACTGTGGCAGCATTTACCGTTTGCTGTTCCACTCCTGATACATCCCCTGTATAGAGAAGTGTACCTTCTTTTCCCTGAATATATATGAGTGCTGCTCCTGCAATATGTCCTGCATTATAAAAAGTTATCTTTATATCAGAATCTTTTATTGGTTCAAAAGTATATTGAGGAGAATAACATATAATTCTACTCAACATCTCTTGTACATGCTTTTCAGCATAAATAGGTATTTCTCCTTCAGCATTATTCATTATTTTTAAGCTATCATACAACAATACTCTGATTAAATCTTTGGTGGCATGGGTCATGTATATTTTAGCTTCAGGATATTCTCTGCTAATTATAGGCAATGCTCCTGTATGATCCATATGAGCATGGCTTATTATTATAGCATCAACTCCACCTAATTCTTGTATACGTCTAAAATCAGGCAAAGAATCCTTTCCACCTTTCATTCTAATTCCACAATCCAGCAAAACCTTCTTCCCATCTATATTTAAAAGATAACAACTAGCCCCTACTTCACCTGCACCACCACAAAATACTAACTTCACTTTATCACCTCAACTTAGATTATTAACATTCATATCAAATCATATTCTCATATATATTATATCTAAATTTCTAACTATACTTCAATTAAAATTATGGACAGGCAAGCATTATTAAATGAAAATTCCAATATTTTATTTCTTTTTCATATTGTTTTAAATACACTAGATCATGCATATTATTATGCCCGTCAATTTGTAATAGGACAGCAAGAACCGTACCTGCTGTCCTATTTTAATCTGGTCTATATATGGTCAAAATAAATTCTTCACCTATTTCCTCTAATTCTGGTTCTCTTGCACCAAGGTTTTTCATGTTTTTTATAATCATTGGTATACCTCTACCTAATTGATCAATATATCTTAAGTTTTCCATATATTTTACTAAAAATGGATTTCTAGCATAAGATACACCTATTTTCATTTTATCTATTGTAACCGTATTAGGTAATTTACCTGGGCTATGAAACTCTATCCTATCAGAGAACATTAAAACTCTTATTTTAGATCCAATTATACTATAATTTCTGTGTACAACTGCATTTACTAAAGCTTCTCTAAGTACTACGACAGGATATAATTCTTTTTCTTCTCTTACAGCACCTACTATAGTTGAGGGAGTTTTTATATTGTTTTTTATTACTACTAAAGCTTGTTCTACTATATCTGGTAAGTTTCCTACTATCTGTTTCTTGTCTATTAACTCCTCAGTTATATCATCTCCTCTAAAGTGTGCAAAGCTAATTCCAGATTGGG